>NZ_CEWDCG010000008.1:0-34802 GCF_982436375.1 Coprobacter sp.
AGCATACATAGCATATAAAAAGAAAAATTATAAAATTCCCAAAGGAAGCGAACCGGCATCTCTTTCATTGGAAGCCTGTCTGCAAATTATAAAAGAGAGTGAAGAAAAACCAGCAACAAAAAAACGTACAACAAGCAAAAAATCAGCAAAATAAAAGCATAAAGAACTAACTCGTAAAAACGGTGCTATCTTTGGTAGTACCGTTTTTATATATACAAACCGACAACTCACAACATGTGCCATTTTCAAATGTGTCTGTTTTTTGTCATAAAAACACAATTTTCTGTAAGTTTTTGTCATAAAAAACGTTTTAAGTACATCATTTTTGATTGAAAATGCATAAAAATGGAGACAACTGCTTGCAAATAAAAAAACAATATATACCTTTGCTTTTTGAAAAGGATTGAAAATGCTAGGTTTACAAAAATACAGGATAATAAACTCGACAGAAACTCAACTAAATAATAAACCGTCGCATCAAACTGTAAAACAAGAAATTAACTTAACCATTTAACTCATATGAAGAAAAGCAAAATTATCTTATTAGGAATAATATTTTCTTTTATAGGATTTAGTTATGCCAGCGAATTGCCTATAAACAATACGATTCAGCAAGAAGATTTACAATTAAATATTTTCAAAAAAAATAAAAAATCTCGTAAATCTAAAAAAAATGATACCTCAGCGGCCAAAGACTCTACAAAATCAAAAAATGATTATGGAAAAATTGTTGGGCCAGGAACTATTACCCAAGAAGGGATGTTCCGCATTCATAAAAAGAAAAACGATTACTATTTCGAGATTCCGGCAAAGCTACTTAACCGGGATATGCTGATTGTCAATAAGCTGACAAAAGTTCCGGCAGTTATCAACAAATCGGGAATAAATAAAGGAATCAATTACCAAACCGAATTAGTACGTTTTGAGTGGAATAAGGACGAAAATAAAATTCTTGTCCGGGAAATACAGCCCAAACCTCAATATCCGGAAGGCGATGCCATCGGTAAATCGGTCGATGAAAATTACATCTCACCGTTAATGACAAGTTTCAAAATAGAAGCATACAATAAAGACACAACTGCGTTTGTGATCAAAATTAATGATATTTACAATGGAGAATCTCCTATCAACAGATTTTTTCCGAATTTGAATGTCAACTCTTCAATAGATAAAAATCTTTCAAGAATTGTCAAAACCAAAGCATTCGAAAAAAATGTTGTCGTTATATCCGAATTAACAACTCATGTAAAAGAGTATAACCAGATTAATAATCTGACAGCAGAAGTCAGCTCCTCGATTGTGCTGTTACCGGAAAAACCGATGACAGGACGTTATACGACTCCCCGAGTAGGATACTTCTATGTTCCTCAACTCTTTTTCAGTGATAAACAACAAAAACTGGATTCTCGAAAATTAATTACCCGTTGGCGGCTCGAACCGAAACCCGAAGACAAGGAAGCCTATCTTAGAGGAGAACTGGTCGAACCGCAAAAGCCGATAGTCTTTTATATCGACAAAACGACTCCCGTACAATGGAGAAAATATATAAAACAAGGAGTAGAAGACTGGCAGGTAGCTTTTGAAAAAGCAGGATTTAAAAATGCTATAATTGCCAAACAACTTCCGGATAGTGTTGCTGCCGACGAAGATGACATTAATTATTCTGTTATCAATTATGTCGCTTCGGCAGAGTCAAATGCCATGGGTCCTTCGATATACGATCCCCGTTCAGGAGAAATCATCGAAGCCGATGTTATCTGGTGGCACAATGTCATTTCTATACTTAAAAATTGGATTACCATTCAAACCGGAGCTGCAAATCCGGCTGCACAACAATGTCTATTACCGGATAGCCTCATGGGAGATGCCATGCGTTTTGTAGCCTGTCACGAAATCGGACATTCTTTGGGTTTACGCCACAATATGATCGCTTCGGCAGCTTATCCGACAGATTCATTACGCTCCAAAACATTTACAAACAAAATGAAATCTACGGCATCGTCTATCATGGATTATGCACGCTATAATTACGTAGCACAACCCGGAGACGGCATCACCGAATTCGCTCCGCATATCGGCCCGTATGATATATTCGCCATAGAATTCGGATACCGTTGGAGAGATATTGAGTCTCCCGATCAAGAGAAAGATGCCGTTTACGAATTTTTAAGCAAACATACCGGACCGTTATATCGATTTGCCGATGCTCAATCAATGCGTGATGCAACCGACCCGCGGGCTATGATAGAAGATCTCGGAGATGATAATGTAAAAGCAGCCCGTTACGGGATGGCAAATATTAAAAGAATCATGCCTCATATCATCGAATGGACAACCACCGGAGAAAAAGGGCAAACTTATACCGATGCCGGAAGATTATACAATGCGATAATCGGACAATGGAATCTCTATACTTACCACGTACTTTCTAATGTAGGAGGCATGTATCTTGAAAATACGGCTATCGGAGACGGACAAGAAACTTACGCTTTTGTTGAAAAAGATCGTCAGAAAGAAGCATTACAGTTCTTATTAGATGAGGTATTGACCAGTCCCGATTGGCTATTGAATGCGGATATAAACAAATATACATTTCCGATACAAAATTCGATGATAGGAGCTATCGAAAACTCTCCTTCATACACATTAAAAAACATGCACGGATATATTTTCTGGGACTTGCTCACCAATAACCGGATTATCCGCATGATAGAAAACGAGAAACAGAACGGGAAAAAAGCTTTCACCGCTATCGAAATGCTGGACATGATGCACAAGCATATATTCGGTATTACAGAAAGAGGAGGGATTCCCGATGCAAATATGAGAGCGCTACAAAAAGGCTTTATCGATGCGCTTTTAGTCGCCGCCCAAGAAGAAGCAACGACCAAAAGCGCTCCGAAACTGGTCGGAACCGGATTACAAGATCTTGTATTACCTTGCTGCGGACAACATTTTGAAGGAGATGAAGAACGGTCTGCCCGTAATGTAAACTTTTACAGCGGACAATCGAATCGTACTTCTGACGCCGTATCTGTAAAACGAGGAGAATTGCTCAGAATAAAAGAATTGTTACAAAAACGAGTAAATACAACATCCGATTTGGCCGCCCGTTATCATTATACAGACGTTTTATTACGTATCAATACAGGTTTAGGATTAAACAAATAATATCCGTACCGGACTTTTATAAATTGCTTATCCTTAATTTCATTCAAACAAACGTTCGTTTTTTCAGCAAAAAAAACAAGGTTGTCAGATAAAATCAAAGGATCAGCAAAAAACTGAAATAAAAGGATTTATAGAAATTATATCCTTGAAGAGTAAATATTATAAACCGTCCGAAAAAACGAACGTTTTTTTGGACATACAGATTTTGTCAGATGAAAAAATTCTTATTGATTTCCACACTGATGGTTTATACAATGTCGGTATTCTCGGCTACCCGTGAAATCAAAGGACTTGTTACCTCAGATGAAGACAACATGCCGCTTATCGGAGCATCTGTATTCGTGTCGACCGATGATCTGAAAAAGATAAATTATCCTAAAGAATCGATCGGTGTAATGACGGCTATCGACGGAAGCTTTATTATTAATGTCCCCGATAATATTACTCGCATTTTCTGCAGTTATCTGGGACACAATCAAAAAGAGATCAAACTCGGAAAAGAAAAATTTTATAATATCAAGCTCGAATCATCTTCTCATGAACTCGACAATGTAGTCGTTACCGGATATCAAAATATCGAACGCAGGAAACTTACCTCCGCTATATCCAAAGTTAAAATTACGGATGAATTGATAGGGAATACTCACTCCATCGACCAAGTTTTAGCAGGACAGGTAGCCGGACTCTCCGCTGTAACATCAACCGGTGCTCCAGGTGCTCCGGTAAAAATAAGAATCCGCGGAACTTCTTCTATAAACGGTACACAAGACCCGTTGTGGGTATTGGACGGACTTCCATTAGAAGGAACCGATATTCCGAAAATGTCGGAGTTACAAGACATTGACAATATATATACAACCTCTATTGCCGGTATCAATCCGAACGATATCGAGGATATTACAGTTTTAAAAGATGCTGCAGCCACAGCAATATACGGAGCACGTGCAGCAAACGGTGTTATTGTCATTACCACCAAAAGCGGGAAGAAAGGAAAGACACAAGTTTCATTCTCGACAAAGCTTTCCTATACGCCGAATGTTGATATAGACCGGCTGAACCTTTTGAATTCAGACGAAAAAGTTCAGTTAGAAATGGATCTGTTACAATCGGATTATGACTATAGAGAAAATAAAGGCGGTGTATCTCAAATATTACAACAATATGGGCAATTAGATATATTCAAAGCTGGTGGATTCAGCGCCATTTCTCCCGAAGCCCAAGCCGCAATAAACCAATTACGCGCGATAAATACAGACTGGAATGATATTCTTTTCCGGGACGCATTCAATCAGGAATACAATTTAAGTTTATCCGGTGGAGGCGACCGTGCTACTTATTACACCTCTTTGGGCTATTATACCGAAAAAGGAAATGTTATCGGTGTAGACGCTAGCCGATTCAATTTTACCGGTAAAACGAATTACAAGGTAAACGAACATTTGAGATTTGGAGCCAGCATATTTGCCAACCAAATGAAAAACAACTCGTTTTTGACGGATGCCGACAGTTTTTCGAGCCCGACATACTATTCCCGGAGAGCCAATCCCTACCAATTGGTATATGATGAAAATCATAATTATGTTTACGATGACAACGTACAAGGAAAAGGAGACGACCGGAATGCCGATTTTAATATTTTTGAAGAAAGAGCCAATACGAGTCATGAAAATACGACACAATCATTCAAAAGTGTTTTTGATGTAGAACTGAAAATTAATTCGATGTTCAAACTCACTTCTCAAGTAGGTTTGCAAATAGACAAAAGTTCTATTGAGAAAATTGCAGATAAGGAGAGCTATTCGATTCGGAAAGACCGATTGCGCTCTCTCGTAAACGGTTCCTCCTATTTACCGGACGGAGGTTTCCACAAACAAACAGAAACCAGTAGCTCTCAAGTTACGTGGAAAGCGATGGGCGAATTTAGAAAAAATATCCGAAACGAACATGAAATAGAGGCTATGTTAGGAACTGAACTTCGGAAAACATGGTATAAATCATTGTATGATGCGGCATACGGATACGACCGGAAAACTATGCAATCAAAACCCATTCTTTTCCCGGAAGAACGGCATGCTTCAACATTCCCGTTAAGTACTGTAAGTGAATCGGAAAATGCATACGTTTCCTGGTTTGCAACGGCTTCCTACACATTTCGACACCGATACACATTAGGAGCTAGTATCCGCTTCGACGGTTCAGATCTTTTCGGTGTTGATAAAAAATACCGTTATCTTCCTTTATATTCTGTCAGCGGATTGTGGCGCATTTCGTCCGAATCGTTCATGAGTGATATCGAATGGATCAACAATTTGGCTATTCGGGCATCTTATGGGTTGCAAGGAAATATAGATAAGAGCACCTCTCCAAAAATTTTAGGAAATTATACAACCACCACCATCTTACCGGGAACAACAGAAGATGCTATAGATATTGCATCACCGCCCAATGAAAAATTACGGTGGGAAAAAACGCATTCCTCGAATATCGGATTCGATTTTTCCGTATTGAATACCCGGATAAACCTATCCGGAGATTATTACTATCGTAAAGGGGTAGATTTGATCGGATCTCAAGCTCTCGCTTTAGAGACAGGATTCCAATCTACAACGATCAATTGGGCATCGATGAAAAATCAAGGTGTTGAATTTAGTTTAAATACGCATAACATCAAAACTAAACATTTCGACTGGCGTACAACCTTCAATATAGCTTATAACCAAAATAAAATTTTGGAAATCAGCACGCCAGATACCCAGCTTACACCGTCTTTGAAAGGTTATGCTATCGGTTCGATATTCGCATATCCATTCGGTGGTCTTGACGGAGAAGGTTATCCTTTATTCATCGATCATTCAGGTAATAGGGTTTCTGCAGAAGAATATTTCAATATAAGAGAAAACGAAAGCGGAAATTTAACGATGAATCTCTCCGTGGAAGAAAGAAGAGAACGTTATAAGTATGCCGGAACAACAGAGCCTGTATGGACAGGGGGATTCTTTAACACATTCCGAATAAAAAGATTTGAGATCGGTATCAATTGTATTTTCAATCTCGGACACGTAATACAAACCTCCCCCTCTTATTCTCCTACATTATTCGACCGGGGAATGAATACCAATCGGGATATCCTCAATCGTTGGACTCCGACAAACACAAATACGGTATTTCCTACATTAATGACCAACGATAAACGAAAAGCTGATTATTATGCTTATGAGGATCAATATGTAGATCGTGACTTGGATTTATGGGTAAAAAATGCCAATTATATGCGTCTGCAAAGCGTTCGCATCGGTTATCGTTTACCCGAAAGTATCCTGAGTTTATTCAAAATGACATCAGGAACCATTTCCCTTGAAGGACGGAATTTATTGGTATGGGCAGCTGATTATACCAATTATCTTGATCCGGAAACTATGGGAAATCAATATGCACAACCTATACCCAAGTCCGTTACATTTACATTGAATCTTAATTTCTAAACAAAACATATATACAAGTAGTTATGAAGAAATTAACATCTATAATATTGTTTGTCGTGTTTCTGGGAACTACCGGATGTGATAATTTTCTCGATATTACACCCACGGGAAGGGTTATCCCCGAAACGGCAAAAGATTATCGGGAACTCCTGACCAGAGCTTATAGTATGATGCCCGATTCAAGAGGATTGACTGCTTTTATCGCAGATGAAATAGATATGACATCGAATAATCTGGATTCTTACGATGAGGCTTCATTCATGGATCTTTGGCTGTGGAATAACGTGAATCCGGCAGGTACTACGACCTATTTCGACTGGGGAACCTACTATAAGATGATTTTTGTTGCCAATACTATTATCGAAAATGAAAAATCGATAACAAACGGCACGAAAGCCGAGATAGACCAAATAGTTGGAGAAGCTTATATGATGCGGGCATACAATCATTTTATATTAGTAAATCTATATTCTCTTCCTTATAAAGAAGAAACTGCAGCATCGAATACCGGTATTCCTTTGAAATTGAATAGCAGTATGGACGAAGTTTTAAAACCATCTTCTGTTGCAGAAGTTTATGCTTCGGTTCTCTCGGATATCGACAACGCTGAAAAAAAACTGAATGTAGAAACTTGGGAAATCGGTCTTAACTATCGGTTCAATACAATCTCGGCAGATGCTCTCAGATCACGGGTTTACCTGTATATGGGACGGTGGGAAGATTGTTACAACGCTTCCGAAAGAGTTCTCTCTAAAAAAAATGAACTTGTCGATTTAGTTTCGGGACGTGTACTTCCGAACGCTTATGATTCTCCTGAAAATATCGTCGCTCTTGAAATGAATATGAATTCTAATTATGCAAATGTAGATAAATTAGTCCCTTCAGATTTATACAATTCATATTTACCCGGTACTCAAGATCAAAGAGCTCGAAAATACTATAAGACAGAAATAGGAGGATACAGCCTTTTAAAAGGCGGATCAAGTAGTTACCGCTGTTCTTTCCGAGTAGGAGAAATGTATTTGAACTCGGCAGAAGCCGCACTGAAAAATCACCATCCGGAAATAGCCAAAATGCGGTTATTACAATTATTGGAAAAACGATATCAGTCCACCGCTTATACACAAGCCGAGACAGATATCAATGCGATGGATGATAACGCATTATTAGACGAAATTTATCTGCAACGCCGATTAGAACTTTCATACGAAGGACATCGGTGGTTCGACATACGGAGAATGGAAAAAAATAAGCGTCCGATATTGACACGGGAATACGAGGGGCAAACCTATCATATAGAAGACAATTATCCGGAACTGACGATAAAAATTCCGGATGAAGCAAGAGAAGCAAATCCTTACTTATAAATAAACATCGAAATTGGATCGAATTGACCGGAGAAGATAATATCCCTCCAAACAAATTATTGAGATATGATCTTCTTCGGAGATTCTCAAAAATTTCATTTAATAACAACTTAATATTCATTTAAATCTTGAACAGTATGAAAAAGAAAATTTTACTATTTATCTGTTTGGTAACTGTTGCAACGTTATCTTTTGCACAGGAAATGGCTCAAGACTGGAACACTCCGATGGGACAGCCTAGAACAGCAAAAAGTGCATATTCTAAAGAGCTTGTTCAGATCGATGCCAATGGCAATACCTACGTTTGCGGTGAATTCTCACAAGATTTTACCATCGGAAGTTATGACCTTATGGCGGTCGGTAACAGTGCCTATCTGGCTAAAATAGACAATACCGGAAATGTTCAATGGGCTGTTGCTATACAGGGAAATGTTGCTCCGGCCTACATGACAACCGACAGTGAAGGAAATGTGTATATCACAGCCAGCAGTGACGGAGATGCTGTTATCCTGAATAGCACCGATAACAATTCGAAAACATTGACAGGAAATTCTTCATCCTGGGGAGATTATTACAATACTCTTTTTGCCCAATATGATGCAAACGGGGTCTTAAAAAATTCAGATATTTATCTACATGACAATAAAGCTGGTACATCTTATGTTAACCCTATGGGATTAGTCGTAAATGAAAATAACATCTATCTGGCATTGACAATGGCAAATGATATAAAGATCGGCGAAACCACTTTTAGCGGAAGTGAAATCAGTGTGACAGTAGAAGGAGAAGAAGGTGAACAAATAGCCTTATTACCTGCTGTACGGATATTATCATTCGACAAAAACTTAAGCTTACAAAAAGAGATCGCTTCTATCGTATTTGAAGCCGGAAATTATTATGCAGATATCCCATCTTTTGCTATGACCGTAAATGAAGGTAACCTATATGCTGCATTTTATGCAGCTGCAACAGTAAAAGTAAGTGCCAGTACGTCATCTTTCACAATAGCATCTGACTATGACAACAGCGGATTCGTTCCATCTTATCACAGAAATCTCGGATTGTTCAGAGTAAATAATGAAGGTAACATCGACGTGCATAAATCATTTATTCCGGAAAACCTTGTATCAGCTTTTTCTCTCGGATACGAATATGTTGATAACGTCTTCTGTACAGAAGATTCATGGACTATCACAGGCGCTTATAACGGAAATTTCTTATTTAATGAGAACGCTCCTGCAACAGGTGATTATACAGCCGCTCCGTTCTTTGTTACTCTAAATCCTAATACAGCCGATTTACAAAAATCTAATTACTGGAGTGAAGAATATAAACTGACCGATGCTGCCGTAGGAGATGCATTATTAGTTGGTTTATATAAATCTACCGATAAAACATCAACCCTCAACGTATACGATTTTGGTACAAAAAATATAACCGATGTAGAAACTACAAAAGCCGGAACAAGCATTAATGGTATTGCTTCTACGGGAGCAAAAGTTGCCATCTGTAAAGCAACCGAAGGGGCTGAATCTGCAGATTTAGCAATCAGCATGAATACCTTATCTGGTATCACAGCCGGCATCAACGAATCTGTTGCTACGGTAACTGTCAGTGCTTATCCTAATCCGGTAAAAGACATTCTTAACTTCTCTGAAGTTTGTGATGTGACCATCGTAAACGGACAAGGTAGTGTAGTAAAAGCAGCTTCTGCAACTACTCAAATTTCGGTAGATGACCTTGCTGCCGGTTATTATATCGCAAAAATCAAAACTGCTGATGGAACAACTGTAATTCCGTTCATCAAAAAATAAAGAATAGAAGCCTTTTAATAAAAAAACCGGGAAATAATTTTCCCGGTTTTTTTATTAAATAATTGTCTATATATCAGATGCGTAAAAAGACAAAAAACAGATCAATCGATTAGAGGAATAGCACGACCCGACCCGATTCCACGTTTCTTGACAGTAGGCTTTCCCTTATAATAAACATCGCCTTTCCCGGTAATAAAAGCTTTCAGATTTTCTTCAGCCCAACAGCCTATACTTCCGTTTCCGGTAATATTGCAATTTACATCACGGGCTTTCAGCTCATGACCTTTTATTTCACCCGAACCGGCAATAGACAAACGGGCCTCACGGCATGTACCGCTTAAAAATATATCTCCCGAACCTGTCATAATACGGGCTTTTACAATGCCATAATCAAGTTTGTTACAACGAACAAGACCATTACCCATCAGTAGAATATCCAATTCTGAACCGGACAAACTACCGGAAGTCTCGAAAACTCCGCCTGCATCGCTCTGCACTTCCTGCAAATCGGAAGAATAAACGTCCAAAATGATAACCCCGTACTCACGCTTAGCTGTATTGACGAATTTGATCTCTAAAGTTCCGTCTTTCGAAACCGGCTTTACTTCATCCAGAATATTTTCTTCTCCGTAAATCCGAATCAATCCTGCAGAATCCTTACTGTGATGATACACTACATTAAACGCCGTATTGATCTTTACTCTATAAAAATCATCTACCTTTATCTCTTTAGTAACATATTTGTTATTTCCGTCACCGACAGCCTGCGCTGAAAATAACGACAATGAAAAGAGACAGCATACCGCTGCTATTCTCCATAAATTTTTCATTCTCATGATCTCTGTTTATTTTATAATTAATTCTATTTTATCAATATTTCAGACTCTATTTTATCCAAAATAGCAGACAATTCACCAAGAGTTTCAGCCCTGAGCATGGCTATACGCGTATCCCTAAAATTAGGAATACCCTTAAATAAAGGTGTTGCTGCCAAATGTCTGCGGATATGCAAAATTC
This sequence comes from Coprobacter sp., assembly GCF_982436375.1. Classification (NCBI taxonomy): domain Bacteria; kingdom Pseudomonadati; phylum Bacteroidota; class Bacteroidia; order Bacteroidales; family Barnesiellaceae; genus Coprobacter; species Coprobacter sp. The sequence continues at coordinate 10,852 of NZ_CEWDCG010000008.1, forward strand.
CACGACGTTCATCCAATCGATCGACGCTTTCTTTCAATTGCCGACGCAAAACAGACATTTTATCCGAAACAGACAAAGGTTCACAATGCCCGGTTTCCATATATTGCTTTATCTCCTTAAAAATCCAAGGAGAACCGATAGAAGCCCTGCCTACCATAATAGCATCTACACCGTACTTTTCGAATTTTTCACGAGCAATTTGCGGTGTCGTTACATCACCGTTTCCTATGATAGGTATTTTCATACGGGGATTCTCTTTCACCTTGCCTATCAAACTCCAATCCGCCTCTCCGGTGTACATCTGACTGCGAGTACGCCCATGAATCGCCAATGCAGCAATACCGCAATCTTGCAACTGCTCGGCCAGTTCTACGATTATTCGGGAATCATGATCCCAACCCAAGCGAGTTTTCACCGTCACGGGGATTTTTACGGCATTCACAACAGCCCGGGTAATCTCAAGCATTTTAGGAATATCTCTCAACATTCCGGCTCCGGCGCCTTTTCCTGCCACCTTTTTCACCGGACATCCAAAATTAATATCCAACACATCAGGACAAGCCTCCTCACAAATACGGGCAGCATCAGCCATAGCTGCTGTCTCGCGACCGTAAATCTGTATTGCGACGGGACGCTCTTCATTTCGGATAGAAAGTTTGGCTTGTGTCTTACTCACATTCCGTATAAGAGCATCGCTCGACACAAACTCGGTATATACCATATCTGCTCCGAACTCTTTACACATGAGTCGAAAAGAAATATCCGTAACATCCTCCATAGGAGCTAATAAGACAGGGTATTTGCCCAAATCCATATTTCCTATTTTCATTATTCAATCTATCATTAAGATTATGACTATTCTGTATATAAAAGAAAAAACCAATATATACAAAGAGAGATAAGATCTCTTTACAAACGTACAAAAACTTTTTATTTTACAGACAATCACCTCTTGTACCGAACTCTCTTTTCACACATTTTTTAAAGTTATCCCGTTCTTATAACCATAAACTATCTTTACAGAACAAGACAAGAAGCTTAGGGCTTGTCGGAATTTTACAGAAGGAAAATTTAGACTGGCTCTTATATACAGCATATTTTTATTACTTTTGCAAAGATATTTACTATCAAAACCAACATATTGTAAATAACACACTTACGAAAAAGAGATAAAACATATATAAAATGGAATATAATTTCAGGGAAATAGAAAAAAAATGGCAACAGTACTGGAAAGATAACCAGACGTATAAAGTGACCGAGAAAGAGGGAAAAAAGAAATTTTATGTTTTAGACATGTTCCCGTACCCGTCCGGTGCAGGTCTGCATGTCGGACATCCGCTCGGATACATCGCTTCAGATATTTATTCCCGTTTTAAGCGCCTGAAAGGATTCAATGTTCTGCATCCGATGGGATATGATGCATACGGGCTTCCGGCCGAACAATATGCGATACAGACCGGACAGCATCCGGCAATAACTACCGAAAAAAATATCAACCGTTATCGGGAACAACTCGATAAAATAGGATTTTGTTATGACTGGAGTCGTGAAATACGCACGTGCGATCCGGAATATTATAAATGGACACAATGGGCTTTTGAAAAAATGTTCAACAGCTTTTATTCCTATGATGAACAAAAGGCTCTACCCATAGAAACTTTAACGAAAATCTTCGAAACGTCCGGAACTGAAGGGTTGAATGTCGCTTGTAGCGAAGAGCTTTCTTTTACGGCGGACGAATGGAAAAAAATGAGTGTCAAGGAACAGCAAAAAACTCTGCTGAATTATCGTATTGCCTATTTAGGAGATACGATGGTAAACTGGTGTCCGCAACTTGGAACGGTCCTCGCTAACGATGAGGTCAGCGAAGGTTTGTCGGTTCGTGGAGGCTATCCCGTAGAACAAAAAATCATGCGTCAATGGTGTTTACGGGTATCGGCTTATGCTCAACGCCTGCTCGACGGACTCGATACGATAGACTGGAGCGAGTCTCTCAAAGAAACGCAAAGAAACTGGATAGGACGTTCCGAAGGTGCTGAAATGAAATTTAAAGTAGTAGAATCGGATGTAGAGTTTACGATATTCACAACACGTGCCGATACGATCTTCGGAGTCACTTTTATGGTATTAGCTCCGGAAAGCGATTACGTGGCACAGGTTACTACTCCTGAACAAAAAAAAGAGGTAGATGCCTATCTGGACAGTATCAAACACAGAACAGAGCGAGAACGATTAATGGACAGAAGCGTAAGTGGCGTATTCTCCGGAGCATACGCCATAAATCCGCTGAATAATGAAAAAATTCCTATCTGGATAAGCGATTATGTGCTCGCCGGGTACGGAACAGGAGCAATTATGGCAGTACCGGCACATGACAGCCGCGACTATGCCTTTGCTAAACATTTCGGCTTGCCGATCATCCCGTTGATAGAGGGCTGCGACGTTTCCGAAGAAAGCTTCGATGCCAAAGAGGGTAAAATGATCAATTCTTGCGGAAACGGTCTCGACCTCAACGGCCTTGAAGTAAAAGAGGCTATAGCTAAAACAAAAGCCTTTATACAAGAAAAAGGATTAGGACGGATCAAAGTCAATTATCGTCTGCGCGATGCCATTTTTAGCCGTCAACGATATTGGGGCGAACCGTTTCCTGTCTATTATAAAGACGATATGCCCTATATGCTGGACGAAAGCAAATTGCCTTTGTTATTGCCGGAAATAGATAAGTTTCTACCGACCGAACAAGGTGAACCGCCTCTGGGAAGAGCGAAAAATTGGGAAACAGAAGATCACTTTCCTTTAGAACTTTGTACCATGCCCGGATTTGCCGGATCATCAGCATATTATCTCCGTTATATGAATCCGCATAACAATAATGCACTCGTATCGAAAGAGGCTAACGAATATTGGCGCAACGTAGATCTTTATATCGGTGGAACCGAACATGCCACCGGACATCTCATTTATAGTCGTTTCTGGAACAAATTTCTGTATGATCTGGGAATTGTCTGTGAAGCCGAACCATTCCGCAAATTAGTAAATCAAGGTATGATTCAAGGCCGGTCTAATTTCGTCTACAGAATAAAAGATACCAATACATTCGTATCATACAATCTTAAAAAGAAATATGACACGACCCCTATACACGTAGATGTAAATATCGTAAGTAATGATATTCTCGATATAGAGGCCTTTAAAAAATGGAGACCTGAATTTGAAACGGCAGAATTTATCTTAGAAGAGGGAAAATATATCTGCGGATGGGCAGTGGAAAAAATGTCAAAATCGATGTTCAACGTCGTAAATCCGGATGATATAGTAGAAAAATACGGTGCAGATACTCTTCGTTTATATGAAATGTTCTTAGGTCCGCTCGAACAAAGTAAACCTTGGGATACAAACGGTATAGACGGTGTACACCGTTTCTTGAAAAAATTCTGGAATTTGTTCTTCGACGGAGACAAATTGATCGTGAATAATGAAGAACCTACACGAGAAGAACTGAAATCATTACACAAACTCATCAAAAAAGTAAGCTGGGATATAGAAAATTTCTCATACAATACCTCTATCAGTGCTTTTATGATTTGTATAAATGAACTTTCTGCATTAAAATGCAGAAACAGTAAAATACTGGAACAGATCATAATACTGTTGACTCCGTTCGCACCGCATATATGCGAAGAATTATGGTCGCAATTAGGACACACGACATCGGTATGTGATGCTCAATGGCCGGGATTTAATGAAGAATATCTTAAAGAAGATACTGTCAACTATACAATTTCATTCAATGGAAAAGCCCGCTTCAATATCGAATTCGCAGCAGATGCTTCTAAAGAAGAAATAGAAAAAACAGTATTGGAACATCCGTCATCTGCAAAATGGATAGATGGAAAGACTCCTAAGAAAATCATCATCGTCCCTAAAAAAATCGTCAATATCGTTCTTTAAACGAAAAAATTTTTACAAGAATATCCCCGAAAAGTATAATAATTAAGACTTTTCGGGGTTGTTTATGAATATCAGTCTGCTAAGAACCTAAATTTGGAAAAATACAAAAAAGATGTAACTTTGAAATTGTTTTAGAGCGTCGAAATTTTGCTCAGGGCAAGTTTGAAAGTTTCTTTTGAGAACCTTTTTTACGAGAATGATAGTAGGCTATCTGACGAATGAAAACAAGAAAACAGTCCGGAAAAAACACAAAAATGATCTGATCATATTTTCTTATTGGAAAATTCAGACAAGGTTCTTGATAACAATAATATAAACAGTATCAGCATTATGAATCTAAATTCTCATAAAGCCTGGATCGAAATAAAAGACTACACGATCATCGTCTTCGGATTAGTTCTTTATGCTTTCGGATGGACGAGTTTTCTACTTACCAATGAAATCACCACCGGTGGTATTGCCGGAGTTTCGGCACTCATCTTTTTCGGGACTAAAATCCCGGTAGCAATATCTTATTTTACACTAAATGCTTTACTGCTAATAGCAGCAATACGTATTTTGGGAATACAGTTCTGCATACGCACCATATTCAGCGTCATAGTCATGACTTTGCTTCTTTCATTTTTCGGAATGTATATAAAAGAACCGCTTATTACCGGAGAACCGTTTATGTCGTGCATCATAGGAGGAATACTCTGCGGAGCGGGAATAGGTATTGTCTTCACCCATAACGGCAGCACCGGAGGAACAGATATTATTGCCGCCATGATAAATAAGTATAAAGAAATATCTTTAGGAAGATCTATTTTGTATTGCGACTTTCTTATCATATCGTCCTCTTACGTACTTTTCCATAGCATCGAAAAAATTGTTTTCGGGATCGTAGTCATGGCAGTCATGACTTATACCTGCGATATGGTTATAAACGGAGTCAGACGATCTATACAAATATTGATATTTTCAGAAAAGTATGAGGAAATAGCAGACCGTATCAACAAGGATATCAACAGGGGAGTCACTATTCTCGACGGAATGGGATGGTACTCTAAACAACCCAAAAAAGTATTGGTCATCCTTGCCAAAAGAAACGAATCCTTATCGATTTTCCGACTGGTAAAAGAAATAGATCCTCACGCATTCATATCTCAATCTAATGTAGTCGGCGTGTATGGAGAAGGTTTTGATAAGATCAAAGGATAATATCCATTTGCTGCTATTCCGAACTTGCAAAGAAACCGTACAAATAAAAAAAGATATAAACAGATTTATCAGTACAAATAACACCAAATAAAGAGAAATAAGCTCTGCCGTTATACGCACATCGTTATTAAAAGCTGTTCATACTGTTTAAAACGAATTTATAAGCATATCCAAAATAAGTAAGTACGGCACATATAATACTGAATAAAGGAAAAAGAAAAGCGAACAAATATTTGTTTATAGAAACAAACACCTAACAAAGAAACGGAACAAACGAAACACAAGCCCATTGAATTCCGTTACCTACGTAATCCTTAAAAGAAGAACATGGTATAAATATAAAATCGGATAATGTAAAAAATAAAGCCCAATAGAAACCTGTACCGATCAAAAAACAATAATAACTTTTATTCCTATATAATATATTTCCGAACTCCCGAAAAAACTTATATGCCCGTATCGATTTCATAAAATCTATTTTATATTTTTGTTTCAGAAAGAACTAACAATAATAAGTTTATTTATAACGTTATATATAATAAGTTATTCTATTATGAAACAGATCGTCTTCGCAACAAATAACAAGCATAAATTGGAAGAAATCAGGAATATTCTTGATAATACATTGAATATTTTAAGCCTCGATGATATAAATTGTCATGAAGATATCCCTGAAACCGGAAGCACGATAGAAGAAAACGCACTTATTAAAGCTCGATATATAAAAGAAAAATATGGTTATGACTGTTTTGCAGACGATACGGGACTCGAAATAAAGTCTTTAAATAACGAACCCGGAGTATATTCGGCCCGATATGCCGGAAACGATCATAACTCAGAGAAAAATATGCAAAAAGTCCTTGAAAATTTAAAGGGCAAAAACGATCGTTCAGCCTGTTTCAGAACTTGCATAGCATTAATAACAAGTAATAACGAGTATCTTTTCGAAGGAAAAATAGAAGGAGAAATAATCACAGAAAAAAAAGGAGAATCAGGATTCGGATATGATCCTATATTTGTACCGGACGGATATACTCAAACATTTGCAGAGTTAGGAAATGACATAAAAAACAAAATAAGTCACAGAGCCTTAGCTGTAAAGAAACTTATAAATTTTTTACAACCTATAAAATAAAAAAAGAGTACCTCGATTATGACGAAGAAACTATTCTTTTTTGTCGGTATATTACTTTATTCTCTTCTGTCTTTCGCTCAGACAGAAGTAGGAGCATGGAAAATTTATCCGGTATTCCTTACACCTTCACAAATAACGGAAACGAAAGATAAAATATATTTTCTTTCGGACGGATATTTATTTTCTTATGGTAAAGAAGACGAAGAATTCAGGGAATTGAACCGTTTGAATATATTATTCGACAACGATATAAAACTTATAAAATACAATGATCAACACGATATATTGACAATTGCTTATACAAACAGCAATATAGATCTTATAATAGGGGAATCGGTATATAACATACCTTACATAAAAAATACAGCCATAACTTCTTCTAAAAATATCAACGACATAACTTTCTACAAAGACGAAATATATCTTTCTACAGACTTCGGTATCGTTATATTGAATGTTTCCAAAAAAGAGATAAAAACAACTTATAATTTCAATAAAGCCATTAATTCTGCCGCAGTAATGGGAGAATACTTTTATTGTCTGGTACAAGGAGAGGGGCTTTATCGCTGTAAACTGGACGATGTATTATACGATTTCGACAATTGGGAAAAATGTTATTCGACCGGAGGCACTCAATTGCTTTCTTTAGAAAACGGAATGTGGATGTTGGATATTAATAAGAATATCATTTACTTCGATACGGAAAATAATCCTACCGCTATTTATAATAAAGGCGATATATCCTCTATAAAAGAAACGAATACCGGCTATATGGCCTGCGGAACAAATAACATAATAGTATATGATAAAAACAATAACAAAACCGATGAAATCATTTATTCTGATTACAATATGTCGGACATTGTTCCGATAGATGTAAGTATGAATAATAGACAAAATACATATTGGATATTACATAAAAAAGGCATTGCCGCATTTAAAAGAAACAACGAATCTTTTCAGCAATCTAAAAATATAGACAACCTCAATTACTCTACTGTCAATATTCCCTATTTCTTAACTATGACCGACAATGGTAAATTATATGTCAGTACACAGGGTGTAAGCAGTAAAAATATTTATGACCAATACATAGATTCCCACATCTCGATTTATGAAAATAATCAATGGTTTAATATAGAAACAAATAATATTCCAACAAACATGCATACAGACATAAAGTTCTGTACGACTTATAATATTGCCGAAGATCCGGAAGACCCGGAAACTTTCTATATAGGAACATGGTTCGAAGGGTTGTATCGTTTCAAAAACAATCAATATGATGCACACTGGAATGGACAAGAAGACAACTCTCCTATTTCAAGTTCAGATGGTTGGAGTTACCAAATTAATTGCTTGAATTTTGACAGTGATAAAAATCTTTGGATGAAAAACATTACCAAAGGTATTATAGTATTAAAAAAGGATGGAAATTGGATAAATCTCGACTATCCCGATATGCAGAACAAACAATATACCGAACAAATAATATTATGCAAACACTCTTCTTCCAAATGGGTTATTATTCCTAAAACATCTTTTGTTTTCGCTTTTAATACGAATAATACTTTAGAAAATATGAGCGATGACCAGACCCGAAAATTTTCGACTTTTTCGGATCAGGATAATAAACAGATAGACGGAAACGACTTTATCTGTGCTGCAGAAGACAGAAACGGACAGTTATGGATAGGAACGAATAGAGGACCTATCGTACTAAATAATCCTGACAATTTCATGCAATCGGATTTTAGGTGTACACGGATAAAAATACCGAGAAATGACGGAACAAACGCAGCAGATTTACTTCTAAATGATGAAAATATACAATATATCGCTGTAGACGGAGCTAACCGCAAATGGATAGCTACCCAATCATCGGGAGTATATTTGGTTAGTGAAGACGGTCTTGAAACTATACACCACTTTAATATGGACAATAGTATATTGCCTTCGAATAATGTTCTCTCGATAGCCATAAATAAAACTACCGGAGAGGTATTTTTCGGAACTGAAAAAGGATTGGTTTCTTACCGTTCCGATGCGACCGAACCCAAGGAAGATTTCTCCAACGTATATGCATTTCCTAATCCTGTTCGTCCCGATTATACAGGAGTTATAACAATTACAGGATTACAGGAAAGATCTTTAGTCAAAATTACCGATACTACCGGAAATCTTATTTATCAAAATTATTCGGAAGGCGGCCAAATGGTTTGGAACGGATTGAACAGAAACGGAGATAGGGTGAAAACAGGAGTATATTTGGTATTTGCTTCATCCAGCAATGGAAAAGAAGGTGTCGTTACCAAAATATTAATAGTAAACTGATGACTTTTTTCCTGAACTTTAAGATCCTGTTTGAATTTTGCCCGGGTCAGATTTAAAAGTTCCTTTCGAGAATTTTTTTCTGATTTTACGAGGATGACAGCAGGCTATATGATGAGTGAAAATACTAATCTGACCTGATAATATTTCCTTATCGGAAAATTTACACAGGTTTTAAAATAAATTTGTTATGAAGAAGATTTTAATATTATGTATGTCAGTCGTTATCTGCATCGCTTTTGCAACGGCACAAAACAAAAAATCAGTATCGGCAAATTCTATTCAGAAAGAAAAAACACAACAAACAGAGAGTAAAAAAATATTAGATGCCATACAGAATAAAAAATATAAAATATCGGTCATTTCAGCTTCTCCTATGAACGGAAAGACCGTATATCTCACCTCTCCCTATTCTGTAAAAATAAGTAACGATTCGGCATATATAGAACTTCCTTATTTCGGTGTAGCTTATTCTGTTCCTTACGGTGGCGGAGAAGGAGGAATAAAAGCAAAAAACAAATACGAAAATTATAAACTTCGTACTCTTAAAAAAGGAAAGTATGCCGTTAGTTTCAATATAAGAGGAAACGAAGATTTTTTCAAGGTATCCATAGATATGTGGCCTTCGTCAGGTAGAGCATACATACATGTACAACCGAACAATAAACAAGGTATTTCTTACAACGGAAACATTGTTTTATAGCTTATTTAATTTTCAAAGATAAATTCCACTATAATGTCAAGCCGAAACTGAAACATTCAGACCGGCTTGACGTATTTTCAGAGCTATTTTTTCAAGTTCTTCCTTAGATAGTTTTACAAGGTTTTTCTCAGGAGTCTCTCTATCTATACTATAAATCATTACTTGTTTAGGGTCTATGAATTTTACAGTTTCTAACCATGCATCCACTTCTTTATCTGTCGTATTATCAATTCTTTTACCCTTATGCTCTCCACGTAAAAATAAAGTTTGTATAATCAAATTTCCATTAAAACGTTTCAGATTATCAACTAACTTATCAACAGAAAATTTCGGTTGATTAGGTTCATTAATGAGTTTTATAGTATCTAAAAATACAGAATCCAATTTCAATATATTATTATCCACTCTATTCAATGCTCTGAAGACAGACTCTTTTCCTATATGACAGGCATTAGATAAAACACTCACTTTAGCCTCCGGAAAATATCTATTCCGCAAATTTATAGTATCTTCTATTATTTCTTCGAACTGCGGATGCAAAGTAGGTTCACCATTACCGGCAAAGGTAATAACATCTGGTTTTTCTCCCTTTTCGACCATAAGCTTCAACTTATCATCTAATGCATTATACACAGCCTCCCGAGTAGGCAAACCGTTTTTACCCCGCTTGTCGGCATTATATCCGCACTCACAATAAATGCAATCGAAAGAACATACTTTACCGTCATCGGGTAAAAGATTCACTCCTAAAGAAACACCCAATCTTCTACTATGTACCGGTCCGAAAACAATTTCTCTAAATAGAATAGTTGACATATTTTTCCTTTTTACCGACTACAAAAATAATCATTCGCTTTTTCTGTAACAAAAACGAATTGTCAATTGTTATATCAACTATTTTACTCTAATTGTTAATAAACAAAATAATAAACTTATATACAATTGATTATATAATATAATCAATATCTTATAAACAGATAAATTACTAGTTATTAACAAGCTGAAACTATATAATAAATAATGCAAAAAATAAAATTCATACTTACTAATACACTATTTTTGTAACTGATGAAGAAAGTAGTAGTCATAATATGTAGCATAGTATGTTTATGCGGATTAACCTCCTCTATACATAGTCAGTCCGTAGCTTATAATCAGATGTACAGGACAATTATAGAAAACGGAGATACTGTATGGATGGTACTTATGCGACCTGTTTATTGTTTCCCCCCGTTAAAATTCAAAAACAGCAAAGAAGAAAAATACTACTGGAGAACCGTACGTGATGTAAAAAAAACTCTGCCTTACGCAAAACTTGTATATAATGCACTCATAGAAACTTATGAATATATACAAACCCTACCTGAAAAAGAAAGAAAAGCTCATTTAAAACGTATGGAGAAGGAACTTTTCAAAGAATATAAACCCGTATTGAAAACATTCACCTATTCTCAAGCTAAATTGCTCATAAAACTCATAGACAGAGAATGTAATCAATCTTCCTTCAATCTTATAAAAGCTTTTTTAGGAGGTTTCCGGGCAAATGTATGGCAAACTTTCGGAAGTTTGTTCGGAGTGAGCCTTAAAAAAGAATGGGAACCGGAAGGGAGCGACAAAATGCTGGAAAGAATATGTATCTTAGTAGAATCGGGACAACTTTAATACATAAAATTTATCTCAACATTTTAAAGAAATCCCATATAACTAATCCTGCAGTTACCGATACATTTAAAGAATGCTTTGTCCCGAACTGAGGTATCTCTACACTTTGATCACATTTATCAACAACGCTTTGTTGCACTCCTTTCACCTCATTACCCAAAACGACAGCGTATTTACAATCTTTATTCAACTGTAAATCAGATAATATGATACTGTTTTCAACTTGTTCTATAGCATACACGATATACCCTTCTTCACGTAATTTATCAACAGCAGCGTTAGTATCCTCGAAATAATGCCACTCGACACTATCTTCTGCTCCTAAAGCCGTTTTATGTATTTCAGGATGAGGAGGAGTAGCAGTAATGCCGCATAAATAAACAGCTTTCACTAAAAAAGCATCGCTTGTGCGAAAAACCGACCCTACATTATTCAAACTCCTTACATTATCCAGAATCACGATAAGAGGTATCTTATTTTTCTTTTTAAATTCTTCTTGTGAAATCCTATCAAGTTCTAAAATGGTTTTCTTTTTCATTATCTCTAAATATTACGCATCTTAATATATTGCAAAGATATAATTTTCTCTTTGTGCAAACCCTATTAAAAGTATGCTGATAACTTGTGAAAAACATCGGATAAATAAAGAATAACTTTTTCTCATCAAACATAGGACAATTAAAATATTCTATTATATGAAACGAGAAATCTAAATTACAAATCAAAAACACAAAAGTTTTAAATGAATATATCAACTGTAAAATAAGGGTTTATCCATACAGTAAATAAAAGAAAGTTTTTAACTTTGCCACTTATTAACGTATAGTTAATTATGATGGTAAAACTCTTATAATAAGAAAAAACAGATGTTGATATACTCTTTATAAAAAGACATAAAACCTTAATAACTTAATATACAATAGTTCTTATAAAAAAGATATCAATACTATCAACAAGCTATTATCATCATCTATTTTAAGTTTTAAATAAATAAAAGAAGAAATATAATTATGAGTATTGTGAACATCGATAAGGGATATGTCGATTTCCCTGTTCCGGGAGGTATAGACTTGAGAAAAGAGATCGATAGATTGCGGAAAGATAAGAATGCCGTGATACTTGCCCATTACTACCAATCGGGAGATTTACAAGATATAGCCGATTTTGTAGGGGACAGTCTGGCTTTAGCTCAATGGGCATCTCGGACAAAAGCCGACATTCTCGTATTATGCGGAGTTCACTTTATGGGTGAAACAGCTAAAATTCTTTGTCCCGATAAAAAAGTTTTAGTTCCCGATCTGAATGCCGGATGCTCTTTAGCCGATAGTTGCAATGCTACCGACTTTGCCGAATTCATCAAAGAAAATCCCGGACATACGGTCATTTCTTATGTTAATACATCGGCTGCGGTCAAAGCTCTTACCGATGTAGTGGTCACTTCTACGAATGCCCGTCAAATAGTAGAAAGTTTTCCTGTTGAAGAAAAGATTATATTCGGACCTGATAGAAACCTCGGGAATTATATAAATAGCGTCACAGGGCGTAATATGAAGCTGTGGAATGGTGCATGTCATGTACACGAACAATTTTCTGTTGAAAAAATAGTGGAATTGAAAAAAGAATATCCTGATGCTTTATTATTGGCGCATCCTGAATGTAAAAACGTCATATTGACGTTGGCTGATAAAATAGGGTCTACGGCTGCATTATTGAAATTTGCAACTCAGTCTGAAGCAAGACGATTTATCGTAGCTACGGAATCGGGTATTTTACATGAAATGCAGAAACAGAATCCTGATAAAATTTTTATTCCCGCCCCGCCTAATGATAGTACTTGTGCTTGCAATGAATGTAATTTTATGCGGTTAAACACGATAGAAAAATTATATAATTGCCTCAAATATGAGCAGCCTGAAATTACAGTGGACGCTGAAATAAGAGAAAAGGCCGTATTGCCTATTCAGAGAATGCTCGATATTTCGGCGAAATTAGGACTCTGATTTATTTTTTCGAAGCATATTTATATTTCTTAGAAGTCCTTCGTATTTTACCCGTTTGACAGCCGATTTTTTAAATATGCGGTTATAATCTTCGTGTGTCAGATGTTCAAGTTTCTCTTGATCGAGAGATAAAAACTCGGAAGAAGGTTCAAACTCCGGTATTGTTGTGGGAATAGAAAACCTGTTCCAAGGACATACTTTCTGACAAGTATCGCAACCATATACTCTATTATTCATTTTAGAGCCTATTTCAAATGGAATATCAGACCTGTTCTCTATCGTTTGGTATGATATACATCTGTTAGAGTCAAGTGTCGTAAAATCGCCCGGAATCAAAGCTTGTGTGGGACAGTGTTCGATGCACGAATTGCAATGTCCGCATCTGTTTTGCATGGGAGTATCCCATGGTAGTTCGAGAGAAGAAATTATTTCTCCTAAAAAGAAAAAAGATCCTTTTCCCGGTATGATCAGTTGTGTATTTTTTCCTATAAATCCTATACCGGCCTGCTGAGCCCAGTAACGTTCCATGACGGGAGCTGTATCGCAAAATATTCTTCCTTCTATGGGAGTCAGTGTATTTATATAAGAAAATAATTCATTTAATTTTTCTTTTAGAACAATGTGATAATCTTGTCCATAAGAATATAGTGCGAATTGAGGATGATTTTCAGGAATGTGTATAGAGGGATAATAATTCAAGGCTACTACAAGCACAGAACGAGCGTTTTCTACCAATAATCGAGGATCGAATCTTTTGTCTTTATAATTTTTCATATATTGCATTCGGGCTTCTTTACCCTTCTGTAACCATTTGTCGAAATGCAAACGGCAATCTGCATCGACTTCTTTTACAGGGGTTATACCGCAAGCTGAAAAACCTAAGGCAAAAGCTCGTTCGAAGATTTTATTTTTAAGGGAAAATTCGTTCAAAATTATATCCTTTCTCTAATAACCATTCGATTGATTTAGGAAGAGCATAACGTAAATTTTTTTGAGATTTGAGAGAATCGTGGAAAACGATGATAGATCCGTTTCTTACAAATTTCTTCACGTTATTAAAAACATCTTCTCCGTTTAATTTTTTACTGTAATCGCGAGTTACCACATCCCACATGATAATATGATAATCTAGTTTTTGTAAAGTGAGGAGTTGAGAGAAACGCATGTGACCGTGAGGAGGTCTAAATAATTGGCTTTTTATGAGTTGATTAGCCGCTTCTACATTTCTCACATAGTTTTGAGTAGTATATTTTATACCTTGTATATGGTTCATTGTATGGTTTCCCGTAGAATGTCCCCGCAATTTTATCTCTTCATATAATTCTCTGTTTCGGGCAACGTTTTCTCCCACACAAAAAAAAGTAGCTTTTACTTGATAATGATCCAATAAGTTAAGTACCCAGGGAGTTACTTCAGGAATAGGACCGTCATCGAAAGTAAGATATATATTTTTTTCTTTTCCCGGAACCGGAATACGCCATATTGTTTCCGGATAAAGCATTCTATATAAATAAGGCGGCTGTTCTATCAACATGACCAAAACTTTTTAAAACAAATAGGATATTCTCTCTTATAACGAGAATATCCTATTCGTCGAATATTTATATTTTTACTGTTGTTGCAGCATGGCAGTAGGATCTATACCTATGCTTTTTAGTTTATTGACATATTTCATTGCCGATTCTTGATCGTTCTGAGAAATGAACATAGGTATGACATTTTTTATAAGAATAAACTGATTGATCTGTACATCTCTGTCTATCGATCTCAATTGATTGGGGGTAAGAGTTGTGTACCATTTGAGGTATTCGAAAGAATTATCGGCTATCTCTTCCAATAGTTTTTTCGCTTTTTCTTTTTGTCCCAATTGATAATAATTCATAGCCAATTGAGTAGAAATGTAGTCGTGAGGAATTGCCGTGCCTGGAATTTTTTCCATACAATAATCCAACGCTTTCAATGCTTTATCTGTTTTACCTTCTTCCATTAGCTGGCCGATAAGTTCTACAAACATCATACGCAGCGTAAAACACATTCTTCTTATGTTTTCGTCTAAATAAACGTTAGGATTCTCAATGCCTCCCCATACGAATTTGTTCATCATATTGTCATACATTTTTTCCGTATCGATAGAACTGTCTCCATCCGGATTTTTGACAGGTACGATACGATATGCCAATCCTACACGGCTGAAATACGGTTTAAGATTCATATACATTTCCGGTCCTACGGTTACTGCATAATATATAGGACGTTTCCAGCCTTCTTTCGCATTTGTATTGATCATATCCAGAATAGCTATTTCGTTTAGTGTCATGGAATTTTTATTTGTGTATGACAAATCTATTCTTTTAACGATACTGTCTTTCAGTTCAGGAGTTACAGTTCCCGATTTCAATACAGATGCAGAATCTACAGGTATATAAAAAGCATTGGTAGGGAAATAGTTGAAAGTACCTTGTGCTTCGGGTATTTTCTTGGTCCATTCTTCATCGGACAAGAAAAAGTTCATTGCATCGCTTACCGACATAGGTTGTTGTGTAACGTTATATAAGTAAGCATATTCGCGTTTTCCGTTACCGTATTGATATTCTTTCATAGATATAGGAAGAGGAGTAGATTCATAAGCTTGACTCTTCATCTGATCTATATACCAATCGGTTTGCAAGTAACTTAGATTACATACACGTACATCGGTACGATAACCTTCCGTTTCTTGTACATACCATAAAGGGAAAGTATCGTTATCTCCGTTGGTAAAAATAATACCGTCTTTTTCTATACAGGAAAGGTAATTTTTACCGAAATCTCTACAGGTATAACGTCCCGAACGATCGTGATCATCCCATGTCTGACTTACCATTTGTATAGGTACTATGAGACAGAGTACGGTGGCTATGGAAGATGCCACTTTCGGAGAAAGGTATCTTTCAAGACCTTTACTTATTGCCGCTACACCTAAACCTATCCAAATTGCAAATGCGTAGAAAGAACCGGCATAAGCATAATCTCTTTCACGCGGTTGATAAGGAGTTTGATTCAGGTAAATAACAATAGCTATACCGGTCATGAAAAATAAGAAGAACGTTACCCAAAATCCTTCTATACCTTTTTTTCCCGAATATGCTTGAAAGAATAATCCTATAAGACCCAATATGAGCGGCATCATGTAAAATACATTGCGTCCTTTATTGTTTGCCAGTTCAGAAGGAAGATTAGTCTGATCTCCGGCCAGGTGTTTATCTATAAAATTAAAACCGCTGATCCAATTACCTTTACTTACCTCTCCGTTTCCTTGCAAATCATTTTGGCGTCCTGCAAAATTCCACATGAAATAACGCCAGTACATAAAATTCAATTGATAATCGAGGAAGAATTTCAAATTTTCTCCGAAAGTAGGTTTATAGACTGTATGAGTTTCTCCCTGGTAATTTTTTACTTTAACAGGTTTTCCTTTGAAATTAGTCCACTCTTTATAAGCTTCTATATGTTGAGGACTACTGCTGTACATACGAGGGAAAAACATATCCAGTTCGGGAGTATATATATAATCTCGTTTATGGTCTATGATTATATATTTGTCTTTTTCGTTTTTATCGGTTTTTATATTTCTTCTCCATATAGCTGAACCTTCCTTAAACATGGGTGCTCCGTTATTGTCGCGTGCTACATCCGATACGAACGTATTTCCGAACAGAAGAGGACGGTCTCCATATTGTTCCCGATTCAGATAACTTGCCAATTTGAATACATCTTCAGGAGAATTTTGATCCATAGGTGTGTTTGCAGAAGAACGAATCACGATCAGGGCATAAGAAGAGTAACCTATGAAAATAACCATGATAGATACCAAAATAGTATTCAAAGCACGAACCGGCAGCTTTTCTTTGAAGAAAAGATAACAAGCTAAAATGATAGATAACAATATGCCTATCCATATTTTATCTCCTATAAAAGGAATACCTACCATAATGACGCTTATTAAGAAAGAGAGCCGCAAACGGAACTTATTTTTTTGACTGTATGTTTCATAAATAGCCCAAGAAATGCATCCTATTACGAGGAAGAAATAAATAATGACACCGGTATTGAAAGGTGCGCCGAATACGTTTACAAATAAAAGTTCCGCCCATCCGGCAACTTTTACAAATCCCGGAATCAATCCGTATAATAAAATTACGATTATAGCGAATGAAATGGCAATAGCTATAAGAGAGCCTTTTGCATTCGTATTTTTGAATTTTCTGTAGTAATATACCAGTACGATAGCCGGAATACATAATAAATTGAGAAGATGTACTGCAATGGATATGCCGATAAGATAAGCTATAAGTACTATATACCGGTAAGAATGAGGTTCGTCGGCTACAGTTTCCCATTTCAAGATGAGCCAGAATACAAGAGCCGTACAGAAAGAAGAATATGCATAAACTTCACCTTCTACTGCCGAAAACCAAAAAGTATCACTGAATGCATAAGCTAAAGAACCTACGAGTCCGCTTCCCAAAATAGCGATCATTTGTCCCATACTCATCTCTTCTCCTTCTTTTACCACTATTTTTCGGGCAAGATGAGTTATAGTCCAAAATAATAATAATATAGTGCCTGCACTGAGTAGTCCCGACATCAGGTTTATCATGTAGGCTACCTGAGTAGGATCAGAGGCGAAATTTGCGAAAAATCTTCCCGTTAACATGAAAATAGGATTTCCGGGCGGATGTCCTACTTCGAGTTTATATGCAGAAGAAATGAATTCTCCGCAATCCCAGAAACTGGCTGTTGGTTCCAGCGTTAAAATGTAAGTTACGGCCGATATGACAAACACGACCCATCCTAAAACATTGTTCAGTAATTTGTATTGCTTCATAGATTTTATTTGATGAAGAGGCTATAAGCTCTATATGCGTTGCAAATATAGAAAAAGATTGTCAACAAAATGTTTTAAAGATTGTAATAATCTATCTATTAAAGCCCTTGAAGAGAATAAAATGCAATAATAAGATATGATTTTTTGTTAATTCTCCTTTTATTATTACTTTTATCACATATAAAATGAAGTTATTTATGCTCAAAAAAATATTGGTTACGGGTGCGGGAGGTTTTATAGGAGGTTTTATAGTAGAAGAAGCTTTGCGGCGAGGTTATGAAACTTGGGCCGGTGTTCGTGCCTCTACCAATAAAGAATATTTGAAGGATGAAAATATAAAATTTATAGACCTTAAATTTAATGATAAGGAACAATTGAAAAAACAGCTTTCAGAACAAAAAGAAAAGTTCGGTGCGTGGGATTATATTGTTCATAATTTGGGAGTGACAAAATGTAAAAATCCTGAAGACTTCGATCTGATCAACTACGGTTTTGTAAAAAATTTTACCGAAGCTTTAATAGAAACCGAAACCGTCCCCGAGCAATTTATCATGATGAGTAGTCTGGGTGCGTGGGGAATAGGTGATGAAACAGGTTTTACTCCTATACGGCAAGGCGATGTTCCGCATCCCAATACTCGTTATGGGAAGAGTAAACTTAAAGCAGAACAGCATCTTTATTCCTTATCGAATTTTCCTTATGTGATAATGCGTCCTACCGGAGTATACGGTCCTCGTGAAAAAGATTATTATCTGATGATGAAAACTATCAAATTCGGATTTGACTTTTCTGTCGGATATAAAAAGCAATTGATAACTTTTATTTATGTTCGGGATTTGGTAAAAGCTATTTTTCTGGCTATAGATAAAGGTGTTAAACAACGAGGATATTTTATTTCTGACGGAGGAGCTTATACT
Source organism: Coprobacter sp. (assembly GCF_982436375.1). Classification (NCBI taxonomy): domain Bacteria; kingdom Pseudomonadati; phylum Bacteroidota; class Bacteroidia; order Bacteroidales; family Barnesiellaceae; genus Coprobacter; species Coprobacter sp. Next base: position 29,621 of record NZ_CEWDCG010000008.1, read on the forward strand.
TCTACCCAATTTCGCAAATATATAGCTTCAGCTATGGGAAAGCGATTTGTCATTCCTATTCGTTTACCTCTCGTTTTTCTAAAGATTGTTTCTTATTGTGCCGAATTTTTTGCGTCTTTGACAGGTTCTGCCAGTACGCTTAATAGAGATAAGTATAATATTATGAAGCAACGTAACTGGATTTGCGATATAACTCCTTTACAAAAAGAACTTGGATTTGAACCTGATTATCCTTTGAAAAAAGGTGTTTATGAAACTGTAAACTGGTATAAAAAATCGGGTTGGTTATAATAGATGAATTATTTTTAGTTACACAAAACAATAACACACATGAAATCGAAAAAAGTAATTTTATTTACACTGCTGTTTTTTTCAGCTTTTTCTTTTAGGGCCGAGAATCCTCCGTATAAAAATCCGGAATTATCTCCGGATGAAAGAGCTTTGGATTTATTGAATAGGATGACTTTGAAAGAGAAGTTCGCCCAAATGCACAATAACAGCGGAGGTATAGAACGTCTGGGCGTTCGTCCGTATGATTGGTGGAATGAAGCTTTACATGGAATTGCACGTGCGGGAAAAGCAACGGTTTTTCCGCAAGCAATAGGTCTGGCAGCGACTTTTGATGATACAGCTGTTTATGAAATGTTCGATATGGTTTCGGATGAAGGAAGGGCGAAATATCATGATTTTCAGAGAAAAGGAATGTATAACGGTTATAAAGGACTTACGTTCTGGACTCCGAACATCAATATTTTCCGTGATCCTCGTTGGGGACGCGGCATGGAAACATATGGAGAAGATCCTTTTTTGACTACGAAAATGGGGCTTGCTGTCGTAAAAGGTCTTCAGGGAGACGGTACTCAAAAGTATGATAAGGCTCACGCTTGTGCGAAGCACTATGCTGTTCATAGCGGACCTGAATGGAATAGGCATAGTTATAATGCCGAAAATATTTCTATACGTGATTTAAGAGAAACTTATTTGCCGGCTTTTAAGGCGCTTGTTACAGAAGGAAAAGTGAAAGAAGTAATGTGCGCCTATAACCGTTTTGAAGGAGAACCTTGTTGTTCTAATAAGACTCTGTTGATAAATATATTGAAAGACGAGTGGGGATTCGATGATGTTATCGTTTCCGATTGCGGAGCTATTGCCGATTTTTATACAAAAGGCAGACATGAGACTCACGCTTCGGCGGCAGATGCATCGGCAGATGCGGTTATATCCGGAACAGATTTGGAGTGCGGCGGTTCTTATTGGGCTTTGGATGAAGCTTTGGAAAAAGGACTAATTACCGAAACTAAAATCAATGAATCTGTTTTTCGATTGCTTCGTGCCCGTTTTGAATTGGGAATGTTCGACGATGACTCTTTGGTATCTTGGTCTTCTATTCCTTATTCGGTAGTTTGTTGCGATAAGCATAAGGCAAAGGCCTTGGAAATGGCACGTAAAAGTATGGTATTGTTGAGTAATAAAAATAATACGTTACCCTTGAGTAAAAGTATAAAGAAAGTAGCGGTAATGGGACCGAATGCTAATGACTCGGTAATGCTTTGGGCTAATTATAACGGGACGCCCGACAGATCGGTTACTATATTGGAAGGAATTAAAGCTAAGTTGCCTGAAGGAAGCGTAATTTATGAAAAGGGGTGCGACTATGTAGATACCGAAGTTTTTTTCAGTTATTTCGATCGGTGTCAATATAATGGTAAAAAAGGTTTTAAAGCGACTTTCTGGAATAACCGAGATTTGTCGGGAGATATTGCAGCGACAGGCCAAATAAGCGAACCTTTTAATTTCGATACGGGAGGAGAAACAGTCTTTATGCCCGGAGTGAATCTAAAAGATTTTTCAGCTCGTTTCGAGTCTGTATTTGTTCCTGAACGAACCGAAGAGGTTGTATTTACTATATCGGCAGATGACGGTTGCCGTGTTTATGTCGATGGAAAAGAAATTATTTCGGATTGGAAAAACGGACCTGCATCCAGAAAAGATTATCGGATGAATGTTGAAAAAGGAAAGAAATATGATATTCTTATCGAATATTATCAGGGAGGAGGAAAAGGAGCACTTAAATTCGATGTAGGGTTGAGCCGTCAAATCGATTATAAAGCTGTCGCCGAAAAAGTGAAAGATGCAGATGTTATTATTTTTGTCGGAGGTATTTCTTCTTCTCTTGAGGGAGAGGAAATGGGAGTGAAATATCCCGGATTCAGAAATGGTGACCGCACGAATATAGATCTTCCTCAAGTACAGAAAAATATGATGAAAGCTTTGAAAGAAACAGGAAAGCCCGTAATTTTTGTATTGTGTTCGGGAAGTACTATGGCTTTATCTTGGGAAGATAAAAATATGGATGCTATTCTTCAGGCTTGGTATCCGGGACAGGAGGGGGGTACTGCGGTTGCCGATGTGCTTTTCGGAGATTACAATCCTGCCGGGCGTTTGCCGTTGACTTTTTATGCATCTTCCGATGATCTTCCTGATTTTGAAAATTATAATATGTCCGAAGGTCAAGGGCGTACTTATCGTTATTTTAAAGGAAAACCCTTATATCCTTTCGGGCATGGATTGAGTTATACCGGTTTCAGTTATTCGAAAGCTAAATTGAGTAAAAAGTCTATGAGGGTAAATGATTCGGTATTTTTGAGTCTGAATTTGAAAAATACGGGTCTGCGAGACGGGGATGAAGTAGTTCAAGTATATATACGCAATTTGCAAGATCCCGAAGGTCCTTCTAAATCATTGAGAGGATATAAACGTGTTTCGGTAAAAGCGGGGCAAACCGTACCTGTAAAAATAGATTTGCCGGCTTCTTCTTTCGAATTTTTTAATCCGGTGACTGAGAAAATGGAAGTACGACCGGGAAAATATGAAATTCTTTATGGCGGAACATCCGATGATAAGCAGTTGAAAAAACTTGGTTTAGAAATCAAATGATAGATAGAAAAATATGATATGAAAAAGATCTGCTTAAATAGTCTCGCTTAAGCAGATCTTTTTTGTTTCTATCAATTTTATTTTGTGATTTTTATGTCGGAATTGCATTTGATTGTTTCACGGATAAACCCTTCTTTATCATAAGGAGAAATAGCTATTCTTCGATTATCTTTGCAGTATAGTATAATCTGGTCACTTGATAAAGCATACCTTTTTATAGGATTCGTAGTAAATAACGAGTTTTTTTTCGGATGAGAAACAATTTCCGATATAGTATCTAACTTGATTTTTATTACAGGTAAATATCCCGATTTGATATATAACATATTGTTATTGAATATATATTCCGTGTGTATAAAAGAAGGAACGAACAATACGTTTATGATGAGCATGATGACTAAAAAAATGATCGATTTAATCCACATACTGTAAAAAAGGAGAATGATCGTTATCAGCAGTAATATATGGGTGAGAATTCCTATTTTTGATTTGAATGTACGTTGCATAGAAATAGATTTTTTACGAAGATACAACATTGCTACTTTATTTTTACCTTTGTGTTTAGAAAAGTTCGGATACGCTCGGCAATCGTATCGAAAAAAAGAAAAATATGACACATAAATTTGATTTTTTGGTAATAGGCTCGGGTATAGCAGGGATGAGTTTTGCCTTGAAAGTAGCTGAAAAAGGTCGTGTAGCTGTAATTTGTAAAACAGGTCTTGAAGAAGCGAATACGTTTTACGCACAAGGAGGAATTGCTTCTGTAACCAATACGCTGGTCGATAATTTTGAGAAGCACATTGAAGATACGATGATTGCGGGAGATTGGATCAGCGATCGGGCTGCGGTCGAGAAAGTGGTGCGAGAAGCTCCCGGTCAGATTAAGGAGTTGATCGATTGGGGAGTAAGTTTTGATAAAGACGAGAATGGAAAATTTGATCTTCATAAAGAAGGAGGACATTCCGAATTCCGCATTTTGCATCATCAGGACAATACCGGAGCTGAAATTCAGGATAGTTTGATCAGAGCTTTGAAAAATCATCCGAAAATTAAAGTTTTTGAGAATCATTTTGCGATCGAAATCATAACACAGCATCATTTGGGAGTAAACGTAACCCGTCACACCGGTAATATAGAATGTTACGGTGCTTATGTACTTGACCAGAATACGAACCATATTCATACATTTCTTTCAAAAACTACTTTGATTGCTACGGGAGGAGTAGGAAATGTTTACCGGACTACCACAAATCCGCCTGTCGCTACTGGAGACGGTATTGCCATGGTATATCGTGCAAAAGGCGATGTAAAAGATATGGAATTTATCCAATTTCATCCTACTGCATTATATAATCCGGGAGAGCGTCCCAGTTTCTTGATTACCGAGGCAATGCGCGGTTATGGAGCTGTATTGAAAACTAAAGATGGAAAAGAGTTTATGCAGAAGTACGATGATCGCCGATCATTAGCTCCTCGTGATATTGTAGCCCGTGCCATCGATAATGAAATGAAAACTCGCGGAGATGAATGTGTATATCTTGATGTGACCCATAAAGACCCGGAAGAGACCAAAAAGCATTTTCCTAATATTTATCAAAAATGTTTGAGTTTGGGGATCGATATAACAAAAGATTATATTCCTGTAGCTCCGGCTGCACATTATTTGTGCGGAGGTATTAAAGTTGATTTGGATGCACGTACGTCTATAAAAAACTTGTATGCCGTAGGTGAATGTTCTTGTACCGGTTTGCATGGTGCGAATCGATTGGCTTCCAATTCGTTGATAGAAGCGGTAGTTTATGCGGATGCTGCAGCAAAACATGCGGTGAAAGTATTGCCCGATATAAAGATACAAGAAAATATTCCCGATTGGAACGATGAGGGTACATCATTGCCAGAAGAGATGGTATTGATAACGCAAAGCGTACGGGAAGTAGAACAGCTTATGTCGGCTTATGTGGGAATAGTGCGTTCCAATCTGCGTCTGAAAAGAGCTTTGGACAGATTGGAAATACTTTATCGTGAGACGGAAGATCTTTTCCAGCGTTCGGTCGTGACTCGGGAGATATGCGAATTGCGCAATATTATTAATGTAGGGTATTTGATCATCAAGCAAGCCATGGCACGTAAAGAAAGCAGAGGCCTGCATTATACGATAGATTATCCTAAGAAAAATAAAATTTGATCAGATATTTTTTACTGATAATTTAGTCTGTTATCATAAACTTTGAGAAAGTTACCGTAA
>NZ_CEWDCG010000009.1:0-31848 GCF_982436375.1 Coprobacter sp.
GCCATTTGCTTTAGAGTATTTTTTATTTCAAAAAAAGGTTTTGTTTCATAAAAAAAGATTGTGTACGTTTGCATAAAATATTACGAAATATGCAGGTCAGTTTTGATTTTAATGGTATAGAGATCATTTTTTTTATTGTAATGTTTATTCTTTTTTCGATTCAGATATTCTATTATCTATATTTTTACCGAAAACCCTTGAAATATCTGGAATCGGAAGAAAAAGGAGATGTCCCATATACGGATAAACAGCCGGGAGTATCTGTCATCGTGTATGCTAAAAATGACGCTGAGCATTTAGAGGTTTTTTTACCTTCGATTTTGTCACAAAACTATCCCGATTTTGATGTGATTGTTGTAAATGACGGTTCTACAGACGAGACTCGTGATGTTGTGACCCGTTTAGAATCTGAATATGACAATTTATATCAAACTTATATTCCGGATGAAGCCCGAAGCCTTAGCCGGAAAAAATTGGCCTTAACGGTTGGAATTAAGGCGGCAAAGCATGATATTGTAATGTTGACAAATGCCAATTGTGCACCTGAAGGAAGTGATTGGCTTACTTATATGATGCGGAATTTTGTTGAAGGAGTGGATATCGTAGCAGGATACGCATATATAGACGGGGAGGGGCAACGGAAAAGAAGATACGTCGCTTATGATCGGTTAATGTTTACTTTGCGTTATATCTCTTATATTCTATTGCATAAGACTTATATGGCCGAAGGATATAATCTTGCCTATCGGAAAGATCTGTTTTTCAGAAATAAAGGTTTTTCCAAACATTTAAATCTCCATTATGGAGACGATGATTTATTTATTAATGAGGTTGCGACGGCAGATAATACCCGTATCGAACTTTCTCCTGAAAGTAGAATGGTAATTCATTATGAAAATAATTTTAAGGCTTGGAGAGAATTAAAGTTAAGGTATGATTTTACTGCTGCCTATTTAAAGACCGATTCGAAGTTTGTATTTGGCTTTGAGCGAATGACCGTGTATTTATTTTATATTTCGATCGTTTTGTTTTTTGTTTACGGACTTTATTATAATCTGTTGTTTTCGGCTGTATCGTTTTTGTTTTGGTTATTACGGTTTATTGTGCAAGTAACCATATATCGTAAATCTGCAAAAAGATTATCATCCAATAAATTATTCTTTTTACTTCCAGTTTTTGATCTTTTACAGTCTGTAATTAATCTATATTATAAGATTATCGGGATTTGTAGTAAAAGTAAAAATTTTACATGGCAGAATTTGTAAAAGTCTGTTTAATTTTGCTCGAGTCGGTTTCGTGAATTTCTACATCGGAAAATTAGAACAAGTTTTTAGATAGATTGAATAGACTTTTGGAAGTATTTTTTAAGTCTTTCGATTTTATATAAAGAATTATTTTTCTTGTTCTGTGGTAGTTTGTGTGTTATCTTTGATTTTCGGGTTTCTCTTTTTTTTGAAAAGACGATGTATCGATTCTCCTATGCGCTGGAATAGTTCCTGAAATTTTGTAAAATCACGTTTATACATGATTCCTACGCCTTGAGTTGTCAGGGCCGATTTTATGTAGTAGTTTTTATCATTGTAGTGATTATATGCTTTTAAGCGTAAATTTCCGCTTTTGCTGAGTAAATATTCTAAGTCGAAATCACCGATAAATGTATTGCTGTTTACGGCGTCATCTCGATATCCGATATTTCCGTTAAATATTAATCGATTGTTGAGCAGTTGACTCGATAAAGCAAGTTCGAATTCTACATCAGAGAAATCGCCTTTATCACTTCGGATATTTGTACCGATATTCCACTTGTCGCTAATTTGCCCGAGCATATTGCTTAATTGTGAAGATAAGGTCGATGAGGCTACCGAAACGAGTTCGTTATTTCGGGCCTGTCCCACGTTCATATAATCCGGAGTATAGAACTTGTTTAATGCCAACAAATATATGATTTGCCGGTTCATCATCTCGTCAGTGCTGACAATGCTACGTATCCGTCGGTCGACATCCTGGCTTAAAGTCGGAAAATTCAAATCGAATTTAAAATCGGGACGTTGTAAATCTCCGGTAAGACGTAAAACCGTTTGAACAGGAACGTTCGTTCTTGCCAGTTCCTTATCATCGGCAAAACTTTCATCCAGATCTTGTAGATTTGCTGTCAGTGCGTAATAAGCCTCGATGTTGAGCTCGGCATTCAGAGGTGTACCTCTGAACGAGATACTGCTCCCTGAACGTATGGCAAAATCTCTTGTGATAAGATCTTGCAAATTAAAGTTATAATTCCCTTTTTCCAAGGTATATGTACCATACATTTTCATGTCGGATAACGTATTATATTCTATACGCATTGCCCCAGTTCCGTTTGCCTTGATTATATCTCCTGTGGCCGGGTCCATGACCAGTTGCATCGTTATATCGGGAGTAGCATCGATTTGAAGATTTATATTTAATAAATGATTCTTTTTTTCAATAACCGGAGTAGAAATCGGAGTATTGATGCTATCCTGTTGTAATTTCTGCTTTTCAAAAATCAATGCACGTCTATTTATGAAAGTAATGAACGGGTAATCGCTTGCCGTTTCGTTTCCCGTAAGAACATAGGTAAATTTAGAGTTCGGTCCGGTACTCATATTGACATCTATATTCGTTTTTACAAGATCCCCGTTGATAGTTGCAGCTCCGCTTCCATATATTGTGCCGTAATAAATAGGGCTGAGTTTTTCTGTCATATTATATACCAGAAAATTCTGTAATCCTGAAATCCCGATATCATAGCTGAGATTCTTGAAGTTTTTATGATGCAATATACCTTTGACCTTAGCGAGTTTCCCATTTCGATCGCGCAACGAGGCATCATTAAAATATATCGAAGTAGGAGTCATGTGTACGGTATCAGTAACGGAAAATGACGTGTTCAAATATCCGATGTCGAAAGTAAAATTATCGACAAAAGCATCTCCTGTTACGTTTAAGGCTTTGAATTTCCCGTAAAAATCCAGTTTTCCGGTGGCCCGTCCTGTCGCATTGCTTAAAATATTATCCATAAACGGACGGAGAAATTCAAGGTTCAGCCGATTTGCATCGAATGACAGATGTAGCGAATCTCTGGTCGGAAATATATATCCCTCGATCCGGGTATCATCTGTGTTCGGTTGAGATATTTTACCTTGTAGTAAAATACCTTTTGTTTCTCGCTCCCATTGGCTGAATAGATGAAGATTTCCCAATAAAGAGTGATTGTATGCAAAATTAATTACATCAAACTGTTTTGTACTCAGGCGGATTTCTTTATTCAGTAATCCGGCGATGCTGAATATACCCGTGGCTTGACCTCCGAAAACGACATGTTTGATATTCAGTGATCCGAAAATATAATCAAGGTTGATGTCATTCAGTTGCAAAGTTAATTCATCTTCAGGAAGTTTTGATATGTTACCGTCAAGACGTAAAAATTGAGAATCATGTCTTACTTCGAAATGGCTGATTTGTATTTTACCATCGTTAATGTTGATTTGGGACGGGGAGACTTGCCATATTGTGTCATTCAGTATCAGTTGGGTCGGGTTGATATGTATGTCGGCATTGGCAGATTTTTCGGTTTTGATAAATTTACTTTGGGATGATAATTCTCCACAAAACGTTGCCGTACCGGAGTTGCTCCAGTTGATTTTTGTGTCAAGATAGTCGTCATGAGCTTTTGCAGCTACATTCCAATGAATCTGTTTGTCCTGCTTGTTAAGTAGCATAGCTCCAAGCTGGAAAGAAATATTTTCTTTTTGTTTTTCTGCGTAGATTCCCGCCGAAGCAAAGCGCATGTTTTTTATTTGAAATTCGGGCAAATTTCCTTCTATCCTGAAATTGCGGTTTTCATCACTGAAAAATCCTGATATTTTTGCCGGATTTTTTAAAATAAAAGGCAGTTCGAGAACATCCGATAAATGATTGCTGTTCTGAATCTCGAAGTTAAAAGTGAAGTTGTTTTGTGCTACTTGTTTAGAGGTAGGTGGCTGAATGAGTGAAGGTAGCGCAGATGCTAACATTCGAGTGAAAGAGTCCTTTAGTGTATTAAAAGAATATCGGCCGGATATTCTTCCTGATATTAAGTCCGATTCGATGCTTACTGACTGAGGAGTTTGTTCATTGTGAGCTTCGATATGAAAATTTCGAGTTGAGAATATTTTTCCGTTATTGTTAAAAGAGAGGGTGTCTATCGATAAGACTCCTTCTGCATTATCCAGATTATTTCCTTCGAAATTGGCACTGAGAATGAATCCTAAAGTCGAGTTTGAGTATTGAGGGGCTAATTGTAGTTCCTGTAAACGTATATTTTCACCTCGTGCTACTAATTGAAATATCGGACGCTTATCTAATAGATCGATAGTTCCGTTCATTTGCAAGTTCCCGTTCGGATCGTCTATATTGAGAGTGCCGTCATATTTCGAACCTTTGTAGTTCCCGTTCAGGCTGATATTCTCGTATGTGTATCCTTTAAAGTCGATATGGCCTATATCTCCAATGACTTTACCTTCGGGCATTCCATTATGCGGGTGGTGTCCATCGAGATCAAATTTAAAACTGATTTCTCCCAAGGGATTCCCTTGGGGCAGGAGCTCCCTGATTTGAAGCCCTGAAGTTTCTACAGTTCCTTTATATGCCAGATTTTCTTTTGCATTCCGGGAGATCATCATGTCCGCCCGTAACTTTCCGATATTGCTGTCAAATTCTCCGAAGGTGATCAATTGAGTTATAAATCCCGATATTTCACCGTGAAAACTAACTGTTCCTAAATGAGCAAGAATCGGGTTCACATCTTTGCGGACCGAAGATAAATCGTTGATTAAAGATTGTATTCCTTTGGGAGATGCATTCAATTCTTGTATTTCACCGAATATGAACGCATTTTGTGGTGATGTAACGCCATCGAGGCTACCTTTACTTTTTAAATGGATACTTTTCTCTCCATAAGATAAATTCATGTGTTCGAGTCGTAGGTTGTTTATAGTTCCGCCGATATTACATGTCAAATCTATCGGGGTAGAAAAGTTCCGTAAGATCGGAGCAAAAGGAGCAATGTCTTTTAATACGACATGAGCTTCATCAATATTGAAATTCAAATCCGTACTGTCACAGAATTGTTTCAGCGTATTTGTCTTTGACAAGTCGATGTCTGTTTTTCGGATACTCAGGTGTGAATTTGCAAGATTGAGCCGAAAATTAGACAATGTCGCTTTATCTTCGTTCCCTTGTAACTTAAATGCCAATTTTGATAATGAAAAGCCCGATTTTTCTTCAAAACTGATGCGCCTGACATTGATGTTTATAGAGTCTTTCCGTAAAGCTTTTAGTGATACGGTAGATACTACTTTGTCCAAAAGGATATGGTTCTTGTCAAAAGTTCCCGGATCTTTGTACGGTTCGGATAAAATATCATAACGAATACTTCCCCGGCGAATCAGGATAGTATTAAGCTGTATATCGAACGGTTTATAATGATTCTTTTTTCGAGGAGTAAAAGCATCTATTAAAAATTGGAGATTGGTTTGTGAATTTGAAGAATCCCGTTGTATTTCGATTTTGAAATCGAAAAGTTGGGCCGTTGTAAATATCAATTGATGTTCCAATAAAGCAAAAGGGGAAAATCCGGCAGTTAGTTTTTGAGCATAAAGCAATGTATCGTTTTTCTGGTCATATAGACAAAGCCCTTCCAATACTGCTTTATTGAACGGGAAAAGCTGTACCTGTTTTATAGTTAATTTCGTTTCTAATACTTGAGATAGTTCACGTTCGCTTATATTCTTGATTTCCTGTTGAACAGCGGGTATGCTCAACAATAAATAAAGTCCGGCATATACGATGATTAAAATCGTTAATATGCTGATTGTTATGTATTTGAAAATCTTGAATATCTGTTTCATGACAATGTGGTACAAATTTATCATTTTTCGGAGAATAAATCTTTGACGTTGTCGAATTTTTCGATCATGCAACATTTATTCTTGATTTGGTAATTGAAATCGTAAAAGTGGTTATAAGAGTCAATCCTGAAAAATAGGAGTGCCTTCCGTGTATAATTTGCCTTTGCAATTCGAATTGTTGAATCTGAGCGGAACGGTATTACAACAAAATATGGTTCGTGATGGAGGCATGACAATTGATTTGGAAGTTTCTGTTCCGGGCATTTATATATATAGAATAATGGGAGATAAGGTCTATAAAAGTGATAAGATCGTGGTGAGGTAATTGTTACACATTTTTTATAGGAAAGACGAAAAAGGAGGCGAATTATTTGGATATTAAAAAAATAGTATTTAATTTTATATGATTAAGTTAAACCGAAATATAAAAGGAGGAAATTCTATGAGAAAACTGTACTCTGTTCTTATTATATGCCTTTCAGGTATTTTGTTCCCTTTCTGCAGTTCTGCGCAGGACGAGGTTTTTCCGACGAAAGATGCGATTTGGAATATTTACATTCCGAAATACGGAGCAATGGTCACGTCCCATTATTACGGTTTTGTAGGAGATACGGTTTTCGATGGATTAAGCTATCGCAAATTGTATCTGCTGAAAGATTCTGTATTGAGAGAAAATCCGGAGAATGTTTATGTCGGCGGAGTCCGGGTATCGGGCAAGAAAGTATATATGCGCCCGACAGATACGGCAACAGGAAAGTTGCTGGAAGAATTCCTGATGTATGATTTTTCTGTACAAGTAGGTGATAAAATCAATTTTGGAAAACGCCCGCGATTTATGAGGGATTATGGGGGTATAACATTTGCAAATGTGAGTCCTTATTTAGATGATATAACAGGATATGTGGAAAATATAGAAGAGACTGATCGGGGACGAGAATTTGAAATTGTTTCAGGAGGATATGACACATGGATCGAAGGAGTAGGAAGTTTGCTTGGGTTGTTTTTTACACCGGCTCCTATTCCTACCGGTAAACAAAGGTGGGTTGATTTACCCTATGGTCAACGTAGTGCATTATTGTGCTTAAAAGTGGGAGATAAAATTCGTTATAAAGATCCGGGATGTGAAGAATGTATGGAAGTCTTGAATGTATCGGAAAATGTTGTAATTCCGGTAACAGTACGGCAAATAGGTAACAGGCAGTTATTGATACAATCTCCCATGCATAATTTGCCTTTGCAATTCGAATTGTTGAATCTGAGCGGAACGGTATTACAACAAAATATGGTTCGTGATGGAGGCATGACAATTGATTTGGAAGTTTCTGTTCCGGGCATTTATATATATAGAATAATGGGAGATAAGGTCTATAAAAGTGATAAGATCGTGGTGAGGTAATTGTTACACATTTTTTATAGGAAAGACGAAAAAGGAGGCGAATTATTTGGATATTAAAAAAATAGTATTTAATTTTATATGATTAAGTTAAACCGAAATATAAAAGGAGGAAATTCTATGAGAAAACTGTACTCTGTTCTTATTATATGCCTTTCAGGTATTTTGTTCCCTTTTTGCAGTTCTGCGCAGGACGAGGTTTTTCCGACGAAAGATGCAATTTGGAGTATTCATATGTATGATGCTTTTTCCGGATTTCGCTTTGTTTATGGTCTTATAGGTGATACTGTAGTTAATGGTCAGATTTATAATAAATTGTATCTGTTGAATGATACATTGTTGCAGATTGATTCTAAAGATATTTATGTAGGCGGTATCCGTCAGTTTGGTAAAAAGGTGTATATGAAACCTGCAGATAAGAGTACAGGAGAGGTATTTGAGGAATTTTTGATGTATGATTTTTCCGTGAAAGCGGGAGATAGAGTAAATTTAGGAAAATATCCGATGATGGGGTGGGATTATTATGAGCCAACATTTGAGAATGTCCGAATTGAAGATATTGGAGATTGGAGTATATTTGTTAATGAGATTTTTGATTCAAAGTATGGACGTGCATATTATATGGAGAATGATAATATTTGGATAGAGGGAATAGGAAGCTTATCAGGATTATTTTTCTTCCCCATACGTTATACAACATGTTGTGTTGACAGTTATAGTGGTTGTGAGCTTGCGTGTTTAAAAGTAAAAGATGAGGTTCTATATTTAAAGGATGAATGTAAAGAATGTTTTGAAATGCCAGTATATATGGGATTGGAAAAAAAACATTTGTTTCCATTAAAAATTCAATATAATTTGGAGGGTAAAAATATTCGTCTTCAGGTAGATGTCGAAAATTTGCCTTTACAATTTGAGTTGCTAAGTTTATCGGGTCAGATAATACAATCACAAATTATTCGTGAAGCAGAAAGTCGTATCGAATTACGAGCAACACCAGGAGTTTATATATATAGAATAATCGGGGATAAAGTCTATAAAAGTGATAAGATCGTGGTGAGGTAATTATTACATCCCCTTTATTCTCTCCGAGAGGGGAATTTAGTTCTTTTGGAGGAGATTTATTCCCTTAATATCTAATTTCTTGTATCATGAAAAAATTATGCTTATTGGCAGGCCTGTTGTACTACATTTCTGGCAGCGCCTTTGCCCAGATTACCGGAAGTATCCGGATAGAAGAACCGGAGGTGGAGGTTTCCGAGTCGGGATACGAACCGTATGTTTCGCTCTCGTTTCCCGGTTCACAGCCTATGGCGGAGATCGGTTGTCCGCAACTGCCGTATGTAACCCGGTCGTATGTGATTCCTGTCGATGCCTGGGTGACGGGAGTGCAGGTGGTGCATCTTTCTAAGCGATTGTTTCCGGGTTATTACCGTATTGTTCCTGTACAGCCGCCTGTACCTACCAATAATGTGGAGATGTCCCCTGATTTTCAGCTTAACGATTCGTTGTATGCTTCGTCCGGCGGATATCCCGGTGAACGGGTACGGATTCTGTATGACGGGTACGATCAGGGATACCATATCGTTACGGTGGGTATCTATCCGGTGGAGTACCGTCCGGCGTCACGGGAGGTTTATCTGTGTGATATCGACTATATGCTGGAGTATAGCGTAGCGGCAGCACGAAACGGTTCTGCAACTGTGCTACCGAAACAGTCCCGGCAACGGGCAGATCGTGTTCGGAATTATATCCGGTCGTATGTCCGGAATCCCGAGCAGGTTTCGGAATTTGCTCCGGCGGCAGAGGTGAGGGAGGCGGTCAATGGAGTTACGATATGTCGGGAGGGGAATAGGAGTGTTACCCCGATGTCGCTTTCGGTTATGGAAGAGGTGGTTCCTGACTACCTGATTATAACCAATGAAGCGTTGAAACCGGCTTTTCAAAAATTGGCGGACTGGAAGACTGCAAAAGGCGTGCCGGCGATAATAAAGACTACCGAAGAGATTATGAATGAATATCCGGGATCGGATCTGCCGGGGTTATAACGATTAATGGAAGAGAACTTAAAGCAGGAATGTATATTTACACCTTGATTGCCGATGGTAAAGAGGTGGATACGAAACGGATGATATTGACCGATTAATGGAATAAAGGCCGTAAAACCGAATCATTTTATTAAAAAAAATACTTCTCTCATCTATATTCCCTTTTTAATGATTAATTTCGTCCGCAGAAATATTGTGAGAAAATCAATTATATGAACCATATAACTATTTTAGGAATAGAGTCATCATGCGACGATACGTCGGCAGCTGTAATTCGAGATGGCGTTATGTTGTCTAACGTTATAGCCAGCCAGGCTGTGCATGAGGCTTTCGGAGGAGTTGTTCCCGAACTGGCATCTCGTGCGCATCAGCAGAATATTATACCGGTAGTGTCCGAAGCATTGAAACGTGCAGGAATCGATAAGAGCGAATTGAGTGCATTGGCGTTTACTCGCGGACCGGGATTGATGGGGTCTTTACTCGTCGGTACGTCTTTTGCCAAAGGTTTTGTAACCGCTTTGGACATTCCTCTGATCGATGTAAATCATTTGCAGGCACATGTCATGGCGCATTTTATCAAGGAGAGCGAAGATGACCATAATCAACCGTCGTTTCCGTTTATCTGTTTATTGGTGTCCGGAGGAAATTCCCAGATTATTCGGGTAAATTCGTATAAGGATATGGAGGTGATCGGGCAGACGATAGATGATGCTGCCGGAGAGGCTTTCGATAAGTGCGCTAAAGTCATGGATTTGGGCTATCCCGGCGGACCGGTAGTGGATCGTTTGGCTAAAGAAGGGAATCCGAAAGCTTTTACCTTGAATAAACCGCATATTCCCGAATATAATTACAGTTTTAGCGGATTGAAGACTTCTTTCCTTTATTTACTCCGTGACCGCATTAAAGAAGATCCTGATTTTATAGAAAAAAATAAACAAGATCTGTGCGCTTCTTTACAGTTTACCATTGTGGATATATTAATGGATAAATTGCGTAAAGCGGTAAAGGATACCGGTATTACCGAAGTGGCGGTAGCCGGGGGGGTGTCGGCTAATTCGGGAGTGCGAAGTGCTTTCGAGGACCATGCTCGTCGGTATGGCTGGAAGATTCATTTGCCGAAATTTTCTTTTACGACCGATAATGCAGCTATGGTGGCGATAACGGGATATTACAAATATTTGGACAAAGATTTTTGTTCGATCGACGAAGCTCCTTTTTCTCGAGTAGTATTGTAAGCTGTTTATAAAATGTATAATTGGGTATTTTATATCATTGTGCTTTTTGTCGTGGGGGAATATATTTTTTCCCAATGGTTGGCATTGAGAAACCGTCGTGCTGCATCTCCGGTTTTGCCGGAAATGTTGCGGGGACTTTACGATGAGCGGAAATATGCCGATCAGCAAAATTATTTCAAAGTCAACAATCGTTTCGGTCTTATAACTTCTACATATACGACTTTGCTCGTCTTGTTGATGCTGTTTTTGGGCGGATTCGGATGGCTCGATACATGGGCTTTTTCATTGTTTGAAAAGTTGGTTCCGGCTACATTATTCTTTTTTTTCGTTCTTTTTTTGGTGAATGATCTGTTGACTATACCTTTTGATTGGTACGATACATTTGTTATAGAGGATCGTTTCGGATTTAATAAAACAACTCGTAAAACGTTCGTTGCCGATAAGTTGAAATCTTGGCTGTTCGGTATAGTTATAGGTGGATTACTTTTTGCTGCGATTCTTTGGTTATATCTGTGGTTGGGAACTTCTTTTTGGTGGGTTGCCTGTATTGTGGTCGTGGCTTTCAGTATGTTGATGAATATGTTCTATTCGGAATGGATCGTTCCGTTATTTAATAAACAGACGCCATTAGAAGAGGGCGAATTGAGAAATGCGATAGAGAAGTTCGCTAATCGTGCCGGTTTCAAACTGAATAATATTTATGTGATAGACGGTTCTAAACGTTCTACAAAAGCAAATGCCTATTTTAGCGGATTAGGACCTAAAAAACGGATCGTACTTTATGATACGTTGATAGATGATTTGAGCACGGAAGAAATTGTTGCAGTTCTTGCTCATGAGATAGGCCATTATAAACATAAACATACATGGCAAATGATGGGAGTATCGGTAATGAATACGGTTCTGATGTTTTTTTTGTTGTCTTTGGTGTTGGACAGTTCGGTGTTGGCTGAGGCGATGGGGGGAAGTACGCCTTCTTTTCCGTTAGCTTTGGTCGCATTCGGTTTGTTATATACTCCTTTGGAGCTGTTGACAGGGATCGGGATAAATGCTCTTTCTCGTCGAAATGAATATCAGGCAGATGCTTTTGCCGCATCTTTTGGCTTAGCGAATGCTTTGATAGGTGGTCTGAAAAAACTTTCCGTGAAATCGTTAAGTAACTTGACTCCCGATTCTCTATATGTAAAAGTATATTATTCTCACCCTACGTTATTGCAACGCATGGCGGCTTTGCAAAAATATAAATGATATGAATGTTGAGATTATAGTAATCGGAGATGAATTGCTGATCGGGCAGGTAACTGATACGAATTCGTCTTGGATAGCCCGTAACTTGAATAAAATCGGTTGGGAGGTAATGGAAATTACGACGGTGCGTGATCGTCGTGCTGAAATTATATCCGCTATCCGCCAGTCGTTCGATCGAGTGGATGTCGTATTAATGACAGGTGGACTCGGGCCTACGAAAGATGATATTACTAAACAGACGCTTTGTGAATATTTTGGTGGAAAATTGATCTTTGATGCTGAAGTTCAGAAAAATAATGATCTTTTTTTTGAACGAAGGGGATTGCAAATGAATGACTCCACTCGTACACAGGCGATGGTGCCGGACAGTTGTACCGTAATACAGAATCCGGTGGGAACAGCTCCGATCATGTGGTTTGAGAAAGATGGAAAAGTTTTGGTTTCGATGCCCGGAGTTCCGGCAGAGATGCAGCGAGCCATGACAGCGGAGGTGCTACCCAGATTGAGAAAGCGTTACCCTGATCATACGGCGATTTTGCATAAGACTTGCCTTGTGAAAGATTTCTCAGAATCAGGTTTATCTGAATTTCTTTCGGATTTTGAAGCCGGATTACCGGCATCAAGTAAATTAGCTTATTTGCCCGTTCCGGGAGTTATCCGGTTGAGGCTGACGGCACGGGGAGAGAACGAGGAAATTTTATCTCGGCAGTTGGACGACTCTTTCTCCCGTTTAGAAGATTTGTTGGGAAAACATATATTCTGTCATCGAGATGCTACTATGGCGGAGGCGTTAGGGTTGCTGTTATCCTATAAAGGATTGACAATTGCTACGGCTGAAAGTTGTACCGGAGGAAATATCGCACATGAAATTACATTGATACCCGGCAGTTCGGCCTATTATAAAGGGAGTGTGGTATCTTATGCCAATGAAGTGAAGGTGCAGGTTCTGGATGTCGATTCTTCGACAATAGAAAAACACGGAGTCGTGAGTCGTGAAGTGGTGGAACAGATGGCTAAAGGAGTAAGACGTTTATTGAAAACCGATTGTGCTATTGCTACATCGGGTATTGCCGGACCGGACGGGGCTGTCCCCGGTAAGCCAGTCGGTACGGTTTGTATTGCTGTAGCTGTCGGAGATCGGATAGTCAGTCGTAAATATTGTTTTGAAAATTCACGGGCGATAAACATAAATCGTTTTACGCATACGGCACTGTTGCAGATGATCTCTGTTTTAAGTGAATGATCAGGAATAGAGAGTTCTAAAAAAAAGAGTATTTAATAGAAAAAAATTTGGAAGGTATTCTTAAAAACGTTTACTTTGCACTCTGTTTGTGAAAGCAGTAGAAAATCAATAAAAAAATAGATAAAGCGATGTCGAAGATTTGTCAAATTACCGGAAAAAAAGCATTGGTTGGCAATAACGTATCTCACTCAAAGAGACGCACAAAAAGAAGATTTAATGTCAACTTGTTTACCAAAAAGTTCTATTGGGTAGAACAAGATTGTTGGATCAGTCTGAAAATATCAGCTGCCGGTCTCCGTACCATTAATAAAATGGGATTGGATGCAGCTTTGAAACAAGCTGCGGAAAAAGGTTATTTAAACGCATAATTAGAAGGAAGTTAAGAAGATGGCAAAGAAAGCTAAAGGTAATAGAGTACAAGTTATTCTTGAATGTACGGAGCACAAAGCAAGTGGTATGCCCGGTACTTCGAGATACATTACCACTAAAAACAGAAAAAATACCACAGAGAGATTGGAATTGAAAAAATACAATCCTATCTTGAAAAAAGTAACTATTCACAAAGAAATTAAATAATATTGAGCTATGGCAAAGAAAACCGTTGCGTCTCTTCAGAAAGGTGATGGACGTACTTATTCAAAGGTGATTAAAATGGTAAAATCACCGAAGACAGGAGCTTATATTTTCCAGGAAGAAATGGTTCCTAACGAAAAAGTAAATGAAGTGCTCGCTAAATAATTGAGAATATCAGATACTTAATATAAAGAGCTTCCTTACAATTCTGTAAGGAAGTTTTTTTTTGTCGCTTTATTTTGTAATTTTGTGCTTTGAAGATTGTATGATATGCTGGAAAGTACCTCGAAATCTTCATTTCATATCCGATAACCGATGGCTGGGAAAGCAGAGAGTTTGAAAGATATAATTGCAATTGTAATCAATGATAAAAAATAGATATGGGATTATTCGGTTTCTTTTCTAAAGAAAAAAAGGAGACACTTGATAAAGGTCTTTCCAAAACCAAAGAAGGGGTATTTTCGAAACTTGCCCGTGTCGTAGCGGGAAAATCGAAAGTTGATGACGATATCTTGGACGATCTGGAAGAGGTGCTTATCACATCGGATGTCGGAGTAGAGACGACTTTGCGTATTATCGAACGGATTGAAAAGCGAGTCGAACGGGACAAGTATATTTCTACCGGGGAGTTGAAGGGAATGTTGCGTGAAGAGATTGCCGCTTTATTGACAGAAAACGATAATGAAACTGACGGGGAATTTACTGTTCCGGAGAGTAAACGTCCTTATGTGATAATGGTGGTTGGTGTAAACGGTGTAGGGAAAACAACAACAATCGGAAAACTGGCCTATCAATATAAGAAGAACGGAAATAAAGTCTATTTGGGTGCAGCCGATACCTTTAGAGCAGCTGCGGTAGAACAGCTTGTAATATGGGGTGAAAGAGTAGGTGTTCCGGTTGTGAAACAAAAAATGGGAGCTGATCCGGCTTCTGTTGCTTTTGATACCCTAAGTTCGGCTAAAGCTAATGATGCGGATGTCGTAATTATCGATACGGCAGGACGTTTGCATAATAAAATCAGTTTGATGAATGAGCTTTCTAAAATTAAGAAAGTAATGGACAAGGTTATTCCGGGAGCACCTCATGAAGTGTTGCTCGTATTGGATGGTTCTACCGGACAGAATGCTTTTGAACAGGCGAAACAATTTACCGCTGCGACAGAAGTAAATGCATTGGCAATTACCAAACTTGATGGTACTGCAAAGGGCGGGGTAGTTATCGGAATATCCGACCAGTTTAAAACTCCGGTTAAGTATATAGGTTTGGGAGAAGGAATGGAAGATTTGCAGGTATTCCACAGAAAAGAATTTGTAGATTCTCTTTTCGGGGACGAATAAGATATGTAATTTTTATATTTCGCATGAACAAGATCGCGCAGAGAAGACCTATATCGCTTTGCGCGATTTCTGTACCGTAAAGGTCGGAAGACTATTTAATTATAGAATAAATGGTAAAGAACAGAGTAGATATAATAACATTAGGATGTTCTAAAAATTTGGTGGATTCGGAACATCTTATGCGGCAGTTCGAAGCGGCCGGATATGAAGTCCGGCATGATGCAGAAAAAGTAACGGGAGAGATTGTGGTGATCAATACCTGTGGGTTTATAGGTGATGCCAAAGAAGAATCGATCAATATGATTTTGAATTTTGTTGCGGCAAAAGCAAAGAAAAAAATCAAAAAGCTTTATGTAATGGGATGCCTGTCTGAACGTTTCATGACCGAGCTTGCAGGAGAGATTCCTGAAGTCGATAAGTTTTACGGAAAGTTCGATTGGAATAAATTGCTGGATGATTTGGGAAAGGAATATGTGCCTGACCTTCGTTTGGAACGTATATTGACAACGCCTTCTCATTATGCATATATAAAAATAGCTGAAGGTTGTAACCGGATGTGTTCTTATTGTGCTATACCTATTATAACGGGACATTACCAGTCTCGTCCTATGGAAGATATCATTGAAGAGATTGAGATGTTGGTACGGAAAGGAGTAAAAGAATTTCAGATTATAGCTCAAGACCTTACCTATTATGGGATGGATATTTACAAAAAATTTTGTATTGCCGAATTGGTAGATCGCATTGCTTCTGTTCCCGGAGTAGAATGGGTGCGATTACATTATGCTTATCCGGCACGTTTCCCGTATGATCTGTTACCCGTAATGCGTAAACATGCTAACGTTTGCAAATATCTCGATATTGCATTGCAGCATATTAGCGATAATATGTTACGGATGATGCATCGACATGTGACCAAGGAAGAAACTTATGAACTGCTTTCCCGTATTCGGAAAGAAGTGCCCGGAATACATATCCGCACCACTCTGATGGTTGGGCATCCCGGAGAGGGAGAATCTGATTTTGAAGAACTGAAAGAGTTTGTCCGGAAAGCCAGGTTTGAACGTATGGGAGCATTTGCTTATTCCGAAGAAGAAGGGACTTTTTCGGCAGAGCATTATTCGGATAATATACCGGAAGAAGTGAAACAGAGACGGTTGGATGAACTGATGGCTGTACAAGAAGAGATTGCTGCCGAGATAAATGTTTCCAAGGTAGGACAGGAAATGAAAGTGATTATCGATCGGGAGGAAGAAGAATATTATATAGGACGTACAGAGTTCGATTCGCCGGAAGTTGATCCTGAAGTTTTGATTGGAAAAGAAAAGCCGTTGATTATTGGAAATTTTTATACCGTTCGGATTACTGATGCCCAAACATTTGATTTGTTCGGAGAGGTTTTATAGAATATCTGTGTTTTATAATCATGTGTAAAGATGTGACAATTTCAGAAATCAAAGAGGCTCAGCGGATATGTTTGGAAAGAGGCATTCCATTTTTTGCATATCGTTTACCTGATAGTGGAAACTTCTGCTTTGGAGCACAAATATCGGGGGAGGTTGCAGGAAATTGTAGCCCCTCTGTTTTTCTCGAAGATTCCGGTTTTTTGTTTTCTCCGTTTCATGTGGCAAATAACTCTCCTGTACGTTTCCTTCGGAATGATATTGACTTGTCGAAGGCTGGAGACTTGGATATATTGAAAGTTACGCCGAAGAAAAATGTGCCGGACACTGTTCCGGTAGGTGAGATTGGAAAAGATATTTATATAAAGCAGGCAGAGAGGGTTATTTCTGCACTGAGATCCGGTAAAATTCGAAAAGCGGTATTGTCAAGAGTAAAACAGTCTTTTTGTGATCCCTATAAGAAAGCTCCGGAATGGTTTAACGGATTGTGCGAGACTTATCCCGATGCTTTTGTCTTTTTAGTTTCGATTCCCGGAGAGACTCTATGGATGGGGGCTACCCCGGAAACTTTTCTACGTTGTTCTGCTTCCTGTATTCAAACTATGTCGTTGGCCGGAACAAAGAGAAAAGACGATTTTTCTGAATGGGGAGAAAAAGATCGGGAGGAGCAGCGGATTGTAACGGAATATATAGAATCTTGTTTCCGGAATATAGTTGGAACAGAACCTCTGATATCCGGTCCGGAATTGAGGCAAGCTGGGGTTGTTTCACATTTATGTACCATGTTTACGTTGAATAAATCGCTATCTCCGGGCGAAATATCTCGGTTAATAAATGCCTTGCATCCTACGCCTGCAGTGGGAGGATTTCCATTACGGGAGGCTTTAAAAATAATCTGTGAAACCGAGAACCGAGAACGTCGGTATTATGCCGGATACTTAGGACCGGTTTATGGTAACGGACAATTTGATTTATTTGTAAATTTGCGGAGTATGGAACTTTTTCGGGATAGGGTGGAACTACATGTCGGTGGAGGTTTGACGGCTTTATCCGATGCTGATTCGGAATGGAACGAGACAGAAATAAAATCCCGTACTTTGTTAGATTTGATAGAATGATTAAATAAAAGTAAATAATCGGTTTGTCGGATAACTTAAGGGCGAATATGTACCAAAATAGATGAATATGTTGGATTCGGATAAAGAATGTTGTACAATATTGGCAAATTTACTGATTGCCAAGGGAGTGAAACGGATTGTATTGTCTCCCGGTTCTCGGAATGCACCTTTGATCGTCTCTTTTGCCCGTCGTAAGGAGTTTGAGAAATTTGTCGTTTTAGATGAACGAAGTGCAGCCTTTATGGCAATGGGCATAGCCCAGCAGTCAGGAGAACCGGTTGCCGTGGTTTGTACCTCAGGAACGGCTTTGTTGAATTATGCTCCGGCTGTTGCTGAAGCATATTACCAACATATTCCTTTGATTGTCATTTCTGCCGATCGGCCTGAAGAATGGATCGACCAAGAGGATAGCCAGACGCTCCGACAGAAAAATTTGTTCGCCCCATTCGTTAAGGCATCTTACTCCTTGCCTCCTGAAATTACTTGTGATGACGAACGTTGGTGGGTAAATCGTTTGGTGAATGACGCTGTTAATTTGTCTGTTCGGTCTAAACCCGGTCCTGTGCATATTAATGTTCCCTTAAGAGAACCTCTTTATTGTTTGCGAGAAGTTCGCGACAGTCGCTCAGAGCAGGTAATTACATCTGTGAGCATTAATACTTGCCTTAATGAAGAAATCGTAAAAGAGTTGTCCGGATTAATTTCCCGAAGCAAAAAGGTGATGATTTTGGTATCATTCGGTAAGCCGGATTCGATGTTATCATCGTTGTTAAATCGATTGTCATCATTACCTCAAGTGATTGTCCTTACCGAGACGATTTCGAATTTGAGTGTAAACGATTCTATTTCGACTATCGACAGGGTTTTATCGGTAATTTCCGATGAAGAAAAATCGAAATTTACCCCCGATTTATTAATTACTTTTGGTGGGTCTCTTGTTTCACGCATGATAAAGCAGTTTTTAAGAAAATATTCTCCTTCTGAGCATTGGAGTCTGGATGAGAATACTCATGTTGCAGATACGATGCAGTGTATGACCCGGCATATACGGATGAATCCTGTTGACTTTTTCTCTCAAATTATAGATCACATACACCCTTCGGATAGTTATTATCATAATTTATGGATAGATCGCAGAGCAGAAGCGACAGATCGGCATGAGCATTATCTTGCGAATGTCGAATGGAGTGATTTAAAGGCATTCTCGCTGATATTTCCTGCTATTCCGCAAGGAAGCGCATTGCAGTTGTCGAACAGTACGCCTGTACGTTATGCTCAGTTATTTGAATATAACCAGATAGAACGCTCGGATTGTAATCGTGGGGTAAGCGGTATAGATGGAGCGACGTCTACTGCTGTAGGGGCTGCTTGCGTGAGAAGAGAACTTACGGTCTTTATTACCGGAGATATGGGATTTTTATATGATTCCAATGCCTTGTGGAACAGATATGTTCCGCCTACACTTAAAATTATCGTGATGAAAAATGGCGGAGGAGGAATATTCCGTTTTATACAAGGTCCGTCTGAATTGCCGGAATTGGAAGAATACTTTGAAACAGCACAGGAAGTTGATGTCGAAGGTTTTGCTCGTTTACATGGATTTGATTACTATGTTGCAGATTCTGAAGATGAATTGAGAAAAATCCTCTCTGTTTTTTTTAGAATTTCCGACAAACCTGCTATTTTGTCGGTAGAGACTCCTCGAACTGTTAATGATCGGATTTTAAGGGGATATTTTAAGCGATAAATAATTAATGTAAAATAATATTATGGCAACAAGAGAATGGAAAACTATAAAAGAGTATGAAGATATTAAATTCGAATTCTTCGAAGGAATAGCGAAGATAACGATCAATCGTCCCGAAGTGTATAATGCATTTCGTCCGCAAACCAATTTTGAAATGTTGGATGCCATGTCTATTTGTCGGGAACGGAGTGATATAGGTGTTGTGGTGTTTACCGGGGCCGGAGATAAAGCATTTTGTTCGGGAGGAGACCAAAAAGTAAAAGGTATCGGCGGCTATATTGATAAAGATGGAGTACCTCGTTTGAATGTCCTTGATCTGCACAAGGCGATACGTTCTATTCCTAAGCCTGTAATTGCGATGGTCAACGGCTATGCTATCGGAGGCGGTCATGTTTTGCATGTTGTTTGTGATTTGACCATTGCTTCGGAAAATGCACGTTTCGGGCAGACCGGACCTAAAGTAGGCAGTTTCGATGCCGGTTTCGGCTCTTCTTATTTGGCGCGTTGTGTCGGACAGAAGAAAGCTCGGGAAATTTGGTTCTTGTGTCGTCAATATACAGCGAGAGAAGCAGAAGAGATGGGTATGGTCAATAAAGTAGTTCCTTTTGAACGGCTTGAAGATGAGACGGTAGATTGGTGCAAAACTATATTAAAACGTAGCCCGATGGCGATACGCATGATCAAACGGGCGTTGAATGCCGAACTTGACGGACAGCGTGGCCTTATGGAGTTTGCCGGAGATGCAACGTTGATGTATTATTTGATGGAAGAGGCACAAGAAGGGAAAAATGCTTTTTTGGAAAAGAGAGATCCCGATTTTCAGAAATTTCCTAAATTCCCCGGATAAGAAGAAATAAATGAAAGCTGCTTATACTCGGTATATTCTTGATTTTAAAGTGCCCGGAGGTACTTCAAGAGGTATATTAACTCAGAAAGAAACATGGTTTGTCCGTATATGGCATGATGAAACCCCTTGGATATTCGGAATTGGAGAGTGTGCCTTGTTTCGAGGGTTGAGTGCGGATGATCGTCCCGGATATGAAGAGAAACTAAAAGAAGTTTGTGGACAGGTCGATACGTTGGATACAGTTTCGTTGAGAGATTGGAGTTCGATCCGCTTTGGGGTTGAAACGGCTCTTCTCGATTTAAAAAATGGTGGTAAACGTAAAATCTGTCCGGGAGCTTTTTATGAGGGCAAGCAATCGATCGAGATCAACGGCTTGATTTGGATGGGTGATAAAGAAGCTATGTATAGCCGCATCGAAGAAAAACTGACTGCCGGATTTCGTTGTGTCAAATTGAAAATCGGAGCGATAGATTTTAATTCGGAATTAGAGTTGTTAAAGTCTATACGTTCACGTTACGGAAAGGATGAAATAGAGTTGCGGGTGGATGCGAACGGTGCGTTTTTACCGTCGGAAGCGATGTCTAAATTGGATCGGCTGTCCCGGTATGACATTCATTCTATCGAACAACCTATCCGGCAAGGGCAGTGGAGGGAGATGGAGACTTTATGCCGGAATACACCGATTCCGATTGCCTTGGATGAGGAGTTGATCGGAATTAATGATCCGAAATTGAAAGAACAGATGTTGGATGTAATAAATCCTCAGTATATAATTTTAAAACCTGCATTGGCCGGTGGTTTGAGCGGATCTGCCGAATGGATCGATAAAGCCGAAAAACGAAATATCGGATGGTGGATAACTTCTGCTCTGGAATCGAATGTGGGACTGAATGCCATTGCTCAATGGACGGCAACGTTTCAATCCTTTATTCCTCAGGGATTAGGTACCGGGCAATTATATAAGAATAATATTATTTCTCCTTTAGTTCAGAAAGGATCTACAATACAGTATGACCCTTCGTTGAGTTGGGATTTATCACCGTTAATATGGGAATAGTGCTGAATGATAGATGTTATCCGGATGTCGATGAGATTTCTGTAACAGAGGATAATATCGATGTCGTTTCATTTTTGACCGAATGGTTCGATGACCGTGAATATGTTGTCGGACATACGTCCGGATCGACCGGAACGCCTAAGAAAATTCATTTATTGAAATCGGATATGGAGGCTTCGGCTCGCCTGACAAACGAGTTCTTCGGAATAGATACCGATTCGGTTCTTTTACTTTGTCTGTCTCCGAATTATATCGCAGGAAAGATGATGATTGTAAGAGCTCTTCTTGCAGGTGCGAATTTATTGGTCGTAAAACCCTCTTCTTCTCCATTAAAAGAGATAAATCGTAGTGTCGATTTTGCAGCGATGGTTCCCATGCAGGTTCAAGAATCTCTTTCAGATTCGGTAACCCGGAATAAGATTTCTTATATAAAACAATTGATTATCGGAGGTGCTGCTGTGTCTTCGACTTTAGAATCTGCTTTGTCAGCATTTCCAATACGTTGTTTTTCTACTTATGGTATGACGGAAACTGTTTCGCATATCGCTTTGCGGGAGTTAAATACCGCTTATTCCGGATATAAGGCTTTGGGAAATATTACATTCTCACAAGATGATAGGGGGTGTCTTTGCATTCGTGCTCCGCATTTGAGTAATACGTTTTTTATAACAAACGATATAGTCAGGCTTTCGGGAAAAACGAGTTTTGAATGGTTGGGGCGCTTTGATAATGTGATTAATTCGGGAGGTATAAAACTTTTTCCAGAAGAGATCGAGAAGAAAATATCCGAATTGATACCTGATAAACGTTTTTATGTGACAGGAGTGTTGGATGAGCGGTTGGGAGAGAAAGCCGTTCTTATAATCGAGGATCAAAACTGGACGCAAGAGAAGATAGCTTCTTTTATGAAAGAGGTAAGATTTATCTTATCTCCTTATCAGATTCCTAAAGAAATACGTTTTGTATCAAATTTTCGTGAAACCTATTCCGGAAAAATAATACGTGAAAATCAAGAATAGCGACGGGGGTATCGCAATAAAATAGCTGCCAGTGCGAAAATACCCATGAGCATAGGATAATAGAGATATCGGATAATAGAAAGCGGGGAGATACTTGCAAGAGAAGCCGCTATCAGCATCTGTGCTCCATAAGGTATCAATCCTTGCACTAAACAGGAAAAAGTGTCTAAAATACTGGCAGATTTTCTTTTATCTATATGAAATCGGTTTGCTATGTCACGGGCTATTTCTCCGGTGGTAATAATAGCTATCGTGTTGTTTGCCGTACAAAGATTTGCAAAACTGACCAATCCTGCGATACTAAGTTCAGCTCCCCGTTTTGAGTTGACCTTTCGAGTCAGTTTTTCAATAATGTAATCGATTCCTCCATTAAAGCGTATCATCTCGAGCATACCTCCAGCTAATAAAGTGATTATGATCAGTTCTCCCATTCCTGTTATACCTGTTCCCATAGCACCGAACCAACCGAAAAAATCAAAACCGTTTGTTGCGATTCCTATAACTCCAGATGTGATGATTCCGAGTAATAAAACCAACATGACATTAAACCCTGCAACGGCACTTCCTAAAACAATCAGATAGGGAATAACTTTTATCCATTGTACCTCTGTAAGGTGCGACGGTAAGTGAATATTTAATCCAGCGAATATATAATAAAGCAATACACAAAAAGCTGCCGGAACAACGATCATACTGTTGACCTTGAATTTATCTTTCATCAAACATCCTTGTGTTTTTGTTGCGGCGATTGTCGTATCTGATATGAAGGAGAGGTTATCCCCGAAAAATGCTCCTCCGACAACGATGGCAACCATGTAAGGTAATTCCGTATCTGTTTGATTTGCTATTCCTATGGCAACTGGGGCAAGGGCAACGATCGTTCCGACAGATGTTCCTATGGAAAGGGAGATGAAACAGGAAGCTATGAATATGCCTGCTAATAAGAGATTATCGGGTAATATCTGAAGCGTAAGATTTACGGTTGCATCGATCGCTCCCATCGATTTAGCGGATTGAGCAAATGCTCCGGCAAGTATGAATATCCAGATCATTTGTATGATATTTCCGTTTGCTGCTCCTGAGGAAAAATGTGCTATGCGCTCATTTATGCTACCTCCTCGTGATATGATGACGGCAAAAGCCGAAGATATGAGAAATGCCACAGCGATAGGAACTTTATAAAAATCGTTTACTAAAAGAGAGGTAATGAGATATATGCCCAGAAAAACAAAAAGAGGACTGAGTGCCCAAAAATTAGGTTTTCTGGTTTTATGTATGTGATAAAGTGAATCGGATGATCTCTGCATTCAGAAAATTTTAATTTGTATAATTCTGCAAATGTACTGATAATATGGCTTCGGGTAGTAAAAAGGATTTGAAAAATCCCTAATGTTATTCTTTAAACTTTTTGTTGTACCTCTCTGTTATAAATTACAGATCTGTTTACTTGAAGAGTGATATTAATTTAATAAATTATTTCTCAGTCTTGTTGTTTTTTGTAGGATGTTCGAATGACGATGAATGTTTTAATGAAAGTAACCCTAAATCCGGCAATCTGACAAGTCTGGAATTGTTTGTAACCGAGGTGAGTACGAATTCTCCGTATTCTGGAATCTTGGATATTTATCCGTGTGTGTCTGGAACTTCTACTTATTATGGGAATTATAGAAACGGACAATTGAGTCCTTTGAATCCTGTATATACAATTGCTTCGGGTTCTATACAAAACTATATTCGTCCGTTACTTTTGCCGGTAGGCACTTATACTTTGTTATATTGGGGAGTTGCCTCTGCAGGAGCAGACGGAACTTATGATTATCCTGCGTCAACAGAACCTGCACTTGTGTTGAATGAAGATATGAGTTCGCAATATTATGGATTACGGCAATATTCTTCAGATACGATTTGTTATCCGATATACGATTATGTGTTTGCTGTAAAACAAGTTGATTTAGGAAGTGAGAATATAGCTGTTGCTTTACAGCGTAAAACAGCTGGTATTAATGTGACTTTAAAAAATGAGGATGGCAGTTCTTTGGCTACTTCTATTGATTCGATCAGAGTGTATGTTGGAAATTTGGCGGAAAAAGTAAATGTATATAATGGAAATTATGAGAATTATACGAAAACAGTAATGATTCCTTTAACAATTTCTGGAACGCAGGCTGTCAACAAAACAGCAATGGTATTGCCTTCAGATGTACCTCCTTATTTCAGGGTAGAAATTGATTTGAAAAATGGGGAAACAAAAAAATATGAAACACACCTCTCTTCGATTTTATCTCCGGGAACAAAGTTGTCGATAATAATGGTCTCGAATATAATATTTTCAGAGACAACTGAAGGATCGGGGTTTGAAGTAAGCGACTGGACAGAAACTGAAGAAACAATTACTTTACCCCCTTTAAGTTGATTTATTTTATACAAAGGGGGCTGATTTCTGTAAATCAGCCCCTTTATTTAATTTTTTATTTTGCAGAATCCGGTTGTGCTATCGGAGCTGTAGTTTGCTGTGTTTCAAATCCCGGTTGTGCAGTAGCGGGAATTTCTTTTTTTATGGCATCTTTAATTTCTGATCCGTGACTGCCTGTATTGGCAGAAGGTAAGAATGCTGAAGCTACGATGCTTAAGATAACGACCGTACCGGCGAGTGTCCAAGTTGCTTTTTCAACAAAATCGGTTGTCTTTCTGACTCCCATAATCTGATTAGTTGAAGAGAAGCCTGATGCAAGACCTCCCCCTTTGGAGTTTTGTACCAATACGATCAATATTAAGAATATTGATGCGATTAGAATTAAGATGGTGATGAACAAATACATTTTATTCGGTTTTTATGTTAATAATCAATTTTTCTAAAAATCTTATTTGGTCTGCAAAGTAAATATTTTTTTCTGGATATTTCAAACTTAATTTTTTAATTATTTCCAAAGCTTTGGAATATCTTCTTTGTTTGATGTATATTTTTGCCAGACTTTCGGTTAGGAAAGCTTCGTCTGTAGATTCGGTTAAAGGTGTTTCGGGGATATTTTTTGTATTTTCCGGTTTTGTTGTGGCATTTATATCGGTAACCAGTGGATTCCCTTTTTCCGATTTTTCGATGAAAGAATCTATCAGGTCGATATTTTGCAATTCGTTTGAATTTGAAGTATCATTTCCACTTTCAGTTTTGGAGAGAGATAAATAATCGGTTGCTGGTATTCCTCCTGTTTGAAGAATCAGCTGTTCGATATTTTCAGAAAAACTTTCATTTTGTGCCGATAAGAAAGAGTCTATTAATGAAAAAGACTCTTTACTCTTTTCTGATTCGATATTTTGTCGGTAAAGGGAAGTCCAGGATTGGCGAGCACCTTCCAGTAAAAAAAATAGAGATTTGCGGTCACCTGAATAAATCGCATTTCTTTCAAGAGCTTCGGGATAAAGAAGCGGCTCTTCTTTTTGTACTCTTTTTAAATATAAAAAACGGATAGCTTGGAAGTAAGGATAATCGGATTGTAATGTACGCAAGTCTTCTAATGGTATTTGTGGAATACCTTCAGACAATTCTTTTCGTATTTTTTCTCCGTTTATCAACATAATTACCAACTTCCTACGGTTGCATTAAATATTAGTTCCGCTAATTCATCCACAATTTGGGAGATTAACTCATCTTGGACTTGAGTCAACATCTGACTGCTGGAAAAATCTCTATAAGCTCTAAAAGTCTGATCAACGTTAAGATTAGGATTTTTCGTATTGGTATATCTTACTTTTACCGAGATGGTCAGCCTTGTTTGTGATGCATAAGCATCTTCGGTTACAGCTTGAGGACTCAGGTCATAACCCGTAATTTCTCCTTCAACTTGCAAATCTCCTCCGGTTTTGACCATGCTTAATCTGGTTTGTCGTGTGTATATATCTTTCAAGGCTTCATTAAATGCAGGACCGAGAGGAGGATATACCAATGCTGCCCTGATCGGAAACTCGGCTACGGATATGGTTTTTGTCGTATTATAATCGATAGCTGCTCCGTTGAATTTGTAAGATATGGTACAAGAGGTCAATATGATCAGCAATAATATGGTTAATCGTTTCATTTGTGTGGCTTACTCCAAATTATATTCTTTAATTTTACGGTAAAGTGTACGCTCCGATATTTTCAGTTCTTCTGCGGTTTTTTTTCGTTTCCCATTATTCCTTTCCAAGGATTTTCGGATCATCTCTTTTTCTGCGTCCTCCAAAGATAGAGAAGTTTCTTCGAACACACTTTCATCGTGCACATCTTCTGTAGATTCTTTATCGATATGGAATGTCTTAACGACCGGAACGGTGGGATGGGTTATTGCTGTATTGTGTTCCGGTGTGTAAACTTTCAACCCATGTCCGTTTTCAGATGCTGCCAGATTATCCACGATACTTTTCAGCTCGTTCATCTCTTTACGCATTTCGAAGATAATCTGATACAACATTTCTCGTTCGTTTCCGAATAGAAAGCCGTCTTTCCCTTCTGAACCGCTTACGACCGGTAACCGTTCTACATTATATGACGGTAAATATGACTTTATAATATCGGCTGATACTTCACGAGAAGTCTCAAAGATAGATATTTGTTCTGTTACGTTTTTTAGTTGTCTGATGTTTCCCGGCCATCGGTAAGTCAGTAATAAATTTTTTGCATCATCGGTCAGTTGTATCGCCGGCATCCGGTATTTTTCAGCAAAATCATTTGAGAATTTTCTAAACAGAAGGAGTATATCATCCATTCTATCTCGTAACGGAGGCAATTCGATAGGTACGGTATTTAATCGATAAAATAGGTCTTCCCTGAATTTTCCTTCTGAGATCGCTTTAATCATATTGACATTTGTCGCAGCAACAATACGGACATTGGTTTTTTGAACTTTGGAAGAACCGACTTTTATGAACTCTCCGCTTTCCAAAACTCTCAATAAACGAGCTTGTGTTGTTAGAGGTAGTTCTCCGACTTCGTCTAAGAATATCGTTCCTCCATCAGCCTCTTCGAAGTATCCTTTACGATCGGCAAGAGCTCCGGTAAACGAACCTTTTTCGTGCCCGAAAAGCTCTGAGTCAATAGTACCTTCAGGTATAGCGCCGCAATTTACCGCAATATAACGTCCATGTTTACGATGACTGTTTGTGTGTATAATCTGCGGAAAAAATTCTTTACCCGTTCCGCTTTCTCCGGTTATTAGTACGGAGAGATCGGTCGGAGCGATTTGCAGAGCTCGACTGACAGCTCTTAATAATCCCGGTGTATTTCCAATGATACCGAATCTTTGTTTGGCTTGTTGTATATCTGAAAGTGCGACCATATTCCTTAATTCTCTATTGCAAAAGTAGCAAAAGAGAGATTATAAGCCAAATGTATGCAATATATTTAACGGGTCGGTAATTTAAAATTTGTATAAACGCTTTATGTTCTGTATTTTTTTAGACGTTTTTTCTAAATGGAAAATATATTCTTTATATTTTGTTGATTAGTAGGTGATTGTGTTTTGTTTGTATTTACATAATTTTTCTAAGGTCGTATAAAATCAAGCCTTTTTTCTTCTTCTGCAAAAAGAATTGCTGTATTTACTAATGCTAAATGAGAATATGCCTGAGGAAAATTACCAAGTTGCTCTTTTGTGTCGAAATTGATGTCTTCACTAAACAGGCCTAAATGATTAGAATAGGAGAGAACCTCATTAAATAGACAACGAGCTTCTTCTTTTTCACCTATGACGTATAATGCTCGGATAAGCCAGAATGTACAGATTGTGAAAGCGGAAGACGGTAGTCCGAAATCATCCTCATTGTTATATCTGTACATCAGACCTTTATGAAATAAAGCTTTTTTTACGGCTTTTACGGTTTTGTGGTAGCGTATATCGTCTGCTTGTAGAAAGCCGTATGGCTCCATCAATAATAGAGAAGAATCTAAATATAGATTTTCATAAGTTTGAGAAAAGCTCTGTATTTCTTCTTTCCAGCCATATTTTAAAACATCGGATTTTATCTTGTCCGCTTCTTTTTTCCAGCGTTCGCTATAACTGTACTTGTCGAGCATGATTGCGATGCGAGAAGCCCTGTCCAAAGCAACCCAACACATGACTTTAGAGGATACGAAATGCTGTTCTTTTCCTCGTATTTCCCAAATGCCTTTGTCCGGTTTATGCCAATCTTCGATGACTATGGCTATAATGCTTTTAACCATTTCCCAAATGTCTTCAATTTCATCGAGAGTGCCCGGCATTAATTGATAATACTGATAAATGAGGTCCATCAAATATCCGAACGAGTCGTTTTGCCGTTGATGGTAAGCATCGTTTCCTATACGTACTGGTTTTGAGTTTTTGTATCCTGAGAGATGATCGAGGATGATTTCTGTTAATTTACGTTCGCCTCGAATTCCATACATGATCTGAAATGACTCATGTTTGGCAACAAATGTTGATTGTATGAACTTCATGAATCGACGTGCTGCATCCGGATGTCCTATTTGGAATAATGTTTCGATAGACATAGATGCGTCACGTAACCAGCAGAAACGATAATCCCAGTTTCTTACTTCTCCGATAGCTTCCGGCAAGCTGGTCGTTAAAGCCGCTAATACAGCACCGTTGTAGTATGACATTAGTTTTAAGATTAATAGACTCCTTTCTATAATATCGTTATATATAGAATATTTTTTTGTTCGGTTTATCCAGTTAAGCCAGTATACTAATGTCCTGCAATATTCTAATTTTTCTCGTTCGATGTTGACGGGTATGACTTTTTCATTATAGGATAAAAGAAGAAATTCATCTTTTTCTAATATAATTTCTTGATGATTTAGGATTGTTTCTAAAGGGAGCGATGAATATAAATATTGTCGGTCTTTGTTATTTTGGGAACTATAAGTTTCTATATATTGAGGTGTCATGTTATAAATTACTTTACCTCTTGCGTAGTCTGGAGCTGGGTTATAATCGATTTTAAATCGGGGATGTCCTTTGATGCGATTGATATAACGATAAATTTCTGCAGGACGGTAATGCTCATCTTTATTTTGGGAATGATAACATGGCATAAAATCGACAACAACGAATTCTCCTTCCTCTGAAGAAAAACGGGTAGATAGGATATTGGTGTGAGGTACGTATGATTGTGAAATAGAATATTTATTCGATACCTGAAATCCGAAATTACCACCATTTTTACGGTCTAATAATGCTGCGAAAATAGAGGGTGAATCGAATTCGGGGAAACATAACCATTCGATATTTCCGGTTTCAGAGATGAGGGCTGCCGTGCGGCAGTTTCCTATAACACCATAATTCAGATTACTCATATTCGTTTTTATTATTTGTTGTTTGGGAGTAATTTTTTGAAGAAATTCATAATAGAAAAAATATTCTCCTTTCTGTCGAGATTTTTTTGTTGAAATAAATCTCGATGTATTAGAGCTTGGAGAAAAGGTATGACTTCTGATTGAGCAGTCAGATTGTATCGTGCATTTTTTGATGCAGTTCCGATTTTTACGGTAACAGATGTTGACGGAAGCGCTTGGAACATGTCGTCATCAGTCACATCGTCCCCTATGGCCAGTATAAAATCGTAGTGGTCTTTCTGAAGTAAGCGATTTACTTCAGAGCCTTTGTTACAGTATGGAGATTTAATTTCGACTACTTTATCTCCTTGTAATATTTGTAATTTTTGCTGTAAGCATATTTTTATTAAAGAATTGGTTAATTGTTGAGCACGTAGTGCTCCTAACCAACTGTCTGTCTGTCGGTAATGAAATGCCAGTGCCGTATCTTTTACTTCGAGGTGAGAACGGGGGGTTTTAGATACAAAGAGTTTTAATGTAGAGAGTAAAGATGGACTCCATTCGGTCGATTGTATATTTTTATTCCATTTCCCGTTTTCTTTATAAAATGCCCCATGCTCAGCGGCAAAAGATATAGGCAGTTGTCCCAACCATTTTTCTAAAGTCAGATGGTCTCTTCCGCTATTGATTACGATATGATTTTTTTTATCTTCCGCTAATTGTTGCAACAATTCTATCAGTTCAGGATCGGGTTTGGCATCTTCCGGACGATTTCGTATAGCGGTCAATGTTCCGTCGTAATCAAGTAATATAAGGCGTTTATGAGCATGTTTATATCTCGATCGTATGTCACTTATAACAGGACCTACAATGCGCTTTAATCTGAATCGTTGATTTTTGCTGCATATATCATTCCATTCGGTCATAAAATCTGCAGCCCATTTGTTAATAGTTTGATTAGATAAAATTGCCTGCATGTGATTAATTCTGTTTTTTTGTTCTCTTTCGGGCATTTCTAATGCTTTTACGATAGCTTGTTTTATTTCTTCAATATCGTTCGGATTAATTTGTATGGCATCTGTTAGTTCTACTGCACAACCGGCCATTTCACTTAGTATCAGTACTCCGGGATTGTTTTGTTTTGTTGCGACATATTCCTTAGCTACTAAGTTCATCCCATCACGCAGTGGAGTAACTAATGCTATATCTGCAACAAAGTACATAGCGGCTAATTCTTCAAAAGAAAATCCATGATAGAAATAGCATACGGGTGTCCAGTCTATTGTTGAATATTTTCCATTGATTGCTCCTATTTCTTCGTCTATTTTAGTTTTTAATTCTGCATATTGATTTACTTGATCTCTCGATGGTACGATTACCATCGCTAATGTCACTTTACCGAGGTATTCGGGATGGTGTTCTAAGAATAGAGAAAAGCCCCATAAACGATGTAAAATTCCTTTGCTGTAATCTAATCGATCGACGGATAATATCATTTTATGGTTGCCGAACAAATTTTGAAAGCGATTGATGGCCTTTTGTACTTCAGGGTTTTCCGATACACTATGATAAAGATCATAATTGATACCCATAGGTAATGCTTCGACACGTATAACCCGATTTCCTATTTGAATTTCGTCCAATTGGAAGTCTATGTTAAGTACCCGTTCTGCTGCACTGATGAAATGACGCATATAATCGTGTGTATGGAATGCGATGAAATCAGCACCCAATAATCCTTGTAGAATTTCTCCTCGCTCAGGCAAAATTCTGAATAATTCGTATGAGGGAAAAGGTATATGGTGGAAATAACCGATACGCAGATGGGGCATGCGTTTTCGCAGCATGCCCGGTAGCAGCATTAACTGATAATCTTGTATCCAAACATAATCATCTGCGGATACGATACTGCAAATTTTTTCACAGAAAAGAGCATTTACTTCTTGATAAGCTTTCCAAAAACAGTTTTTATATTCTGTATATGCGAAAAAATAGTGGCATAAGGGCCAAATTGTACTATTACTATATCCTTCATAGTAATTTTTATATTGATCGCATGATAAAAAGACGGGGTGGAAATTTAATTTTTCTAATTGTTCTGAAATGATCTGTTCGTCCTCTTTTTTATCTACACAAATACCCGGCCATCCGATCCAATGTTTTTCGTCGGTGGTTTTTAGAGAATTTAACCCTGTCGCTAATCCTCCTTCACTTCGAGAAAAAATGAATGTGCCGTTTTTCTCTTTACAGGCTTTGGCCGGTAATCTATTTGATATAATATATAGTTTCATATTATAACTTGAGCAAAGGGCATGCCATATATAAATTTGTTTTATGTAAATATTTGATATTTAGTATAATATGGTTATTTATTCTATAAAAATAC
>NZ_CEWDCG010000010.1:0-31775 GCF_982436375.1 Coprobacter sp.
GTTTTTATAATATAAACACAAAAGAGCAAGAAAAGATTTAAATATGTTCAGAAAGTTCTTCTGATCGAGGCAGGTAATGTAGCTTAAGTGTCTATTATATAACCAAACTTTTTTCATCTCTTTTTAATCTGTTTCTCCATTTCTGTATGTTATATAATCCGTTATACTCTTTATCGAAACAGAAAAACATGCTTGAAAGAATCTCTCAATGGTCCGTGTAAAATTTAGGCGGGCATTAAAATAATTACCGGAGTTATTTTGCTCAATGCAGAATGACTCCGGTATTATAAACTATAAATTTAAACGAATCTTTAATACGGTATTTTAGAACTTAAGATGCGATCTTTATACCACGGATCATTTACCTGTTTCAGTAATTGACCCATTTGTCTGCATAAATCCTCGAATATTTTCTGGTTTTCCGTTATAGACAGGTTATTCATCTGATAAGGATCTTTAATGTCGTCATAAAAGAAAATATGCTTGATATTGTGTTGCTTATCGATAGATATGGCTAACGTGTAACGTTCTGTTTTGATTCCTCGTGCTTCAGGAAAGTATGAGATAATTTTGCCATCGGCATTCTTTTCTCCGTTCAAGTTTCTTAAATACAGTATTCCTGAGGGCAATTTAGGTACATTTTTTTCTTTTGATATTACCGGTGCAAAATTCGTACCTTGTACGGTTTCCGGGATCTGTCGAGACAGTCCGGCTAAGCCGAGTACCGTAGGCATGATATCCGGAGATGAAAGTAATAGTCGGTCTTCTACACGAGGTTTTAATTTTTCTGGATAACGAACTAGAAACGGAACATTCATAGATTCTGCATAAGGTGAATTTTTAGGATCATTTGTGTTTTGACTGCACATGGTTTCTCCGTGATCAGAAGAAAAGACGACGATCGTGTTTTCTTCTAACCCCAAATTTTTTAATGCTTTCAAAATACGACCGAATTCCCGATCTACTCCGGTAACCGAAGCAAAGTAAAAGGGTGCGCATTGGGCTTTTTCCATTTGAGGATTAGCATTGGGGCGTACTAATAGCTTGTCTAAAGGAATATCTTTGTAAAGATTATAATCTTCTTCCATGACATCATCGATTGTACGGTAAGGACTGTGAGGTGGGTTCATACTGACAATCATAAAAAAAGGTTTAGAAGTATCTCGTACGTTTCCGGTATTTTCCAGATATTCTATCGCTTTATCCGCTTCGTGTTTCGGAGACCATTCTCTTATTTCATGGCGTTTGCCGTCGGTATCCCAATAATGCGGTTGTTTGTGGATGTCGAAAGTTCCGTAAGAATACCAGTAGTCAAATCCATGCCGCCTTTCTTTAGGAGTGTAGGCATCCCATACAGGAGTATCGTCATTTACATAAGTTCCCGGTGCTTCGGGATTATTCGGAGTTGGGAAATCAACATGTAATTTCCCGATATAAGCACAGTCATATCCGTTTTTCTTAAAGACGTCTCCTATACACTCTATATCCTCTCGGAGACTGCTTATCGGGCGATCTGAGTTACAATTTAACGGAACTCCGCTTCCATCCGGATACATGCCGGAAAGTAACATTCCTCGATGCGGGCTGCTCAAGGGACAGTTGCTCATGGCAGAGGTCAATACTACCGATTCTCTTGCAAAATTATTCAGGTTGGGAGTAATTACAGGATCAGGTTTAAACCGGACATGTTCTTTGAACCCTTTTTCGCCCCAGAATCCCATGGCATGATTTCTGAATTGATCGGGGAAAACATAG
Source organism: Coprobacter sp. (assembly GCF_982436375.1). NCBI lineage: Bacteria > Pseudomonadati > Bacteroidota > Bacteroidia > Bacteroidales > Barnesiellaceae > Coprobacter > Coprobacter sp. The sequence continues at coordinate 1,756 of NZ_CEWDCG010000010.1, forward strand.
ATTACATTCGGTTTTCGGTCTTGAATGTTATTTTGAGCCGTAACAGGAATTCCGTTTGTCAAAGATAATCCCGCAGCTGCGAATAGAAATTTTTTAGATGTTTTCATTGCGTTTAATCTTTAATCAGGTTTACTTCTCTGGTCATGCCGTGTCGGCAAGAAACTTCGAGGAATGTACTTTTTGTGTCTTTCCCGGATATTTTTATGTAATCAGATGGTGTTTCTAAGTTCCATATTCCGTTTATCTTTATTTTTATTGTCGATTTTGCAGAAGGATTGTCTATCCATTTTCGAGAATAAACACTTCGTTCTATTCGTTTCCCGTTTTTGTCATACTGTTCGTCTGCCGGTCCTTCATAGAAGTGAAGATCCGGATCACAAACACTGATTGTCATTTTATCTTTATTTTCTTTAGCTGTCATTATTAAACAAGGATGATTGACAGACAGTATTTCGTTTCCTACAGTTACTTCACCCTCTTCAAAAAGTACGTATCCGGTTGTAGAAGTTGCTTTGTCTCTTACGATATGAGCTTGTTTGTTTTGTTGCAAGACAATATAGCCTCCCGATTTTTGATATTGCTTTTTTTCTTTTTCCGAAGGTTGTATAAGGACCATATATTCATAAGATGCATTATGGGGAGTTTTCCCGTGGTCAATGGCCGCCAATGCAAAGTTATTTTCTGTCGGGGCACATGTCTCCTCGTCAAGAGAGTGTTGCAGGGTCTTGTGTACGATGATATTCCCGTTGCGTATCAGGTAATAATTCTTTTTACCGTCGCCCAGCATGGCTGTTTTCTCTGATAAACGTTTTTCATACGGAAAATCGGAGATTTTCTTTCCGTTTACGAAAATCGGACTCTCTTCTTCAGGAAGATATACTTGGAATAGTGTCGTATGTACCGGAGCATCCGGGAGAGCGCTTTCTATATCAGAGCCTAATGCGATGATTCGGTTATCGAAGAAGAAATAAGATTTACGGGCTCGTAATGATCCGTTATATTTGTCATGCTCGTGCAATTTCATTCCGAAAGCTCCGTTTCGGTTTTTGCTGGATATTGCTCCTGCAAAAGATTCGTCAGAAAGGAGCATCTCTTCATATCCGGAGACTTCATCTACCTGACGTATATCGGCTTTAAGATCTTTCATCGGTATTACTGCTGCTGTTGTTCCGGGTATGTGATTCCAGTCCCAGCCTTGTTGATTAAAACCGGATGCGAACATGTCTATGGGATTACCAGAACCTAATATTTGTAAGTTCCCGTGATTCAGATAGCGTCCGAAATAGTTTGCTCCGATATAAGATTCGGTAGCCCATAAGTATCGGCTGTGTCCCATAGCTGTTGCCAGCCAGTTTTCTCGGCGATGTACGGCTAGACATGAATAATTGATCCCCCAGTTTCCTTCAGGAGCTTTTTCCGGCATTATTCCGGCTTTTGTAAACTTTTTGCTGTAACTGTCTTTTTTCCCGTTATTAAGCCGCAAATAAGCAGATGCAAGTTCGGTATCTATCTTTTCTGTTTTATCAGGACTGCCTACTTCGGCTAATCGGGCGTAATGCCATGGGATGAGTTTCCCTTTTCCGTCGGGATGTCTTCCTGATAAGGATAAGGGCCATGTTACGAGATTGCAATATTTGCGCATGGTGAGAAGTGCAAATTTTAGATTCTCATGACTTTGGCGGCTGATTTCGAATTCCGAATCTTGTAACAACCAAACTGAGTTTACCGCTCCGTCCAATCCTCCTACGGCATAAGCCGGATAGTTGTGACGGTGATGGAATATCGAACCGTCTATTTTGAAACAACCCATCGTCCCGTCCGAAAAATGCAACCCGTTGTCTATCCAACGCGAAATAGAGCGTAGATAAGTTACTTTTCGGGGAGAATCTTGCATCATCATGATGCTCGAAAGACGTCCTATTAAACTCGTGTTGAATGCATCTATATCCATGCCGTCTATTTCGGGTTTTAGTTTTACTTCTCCCGTACCGGCAAACCATTCCATTGCTTGCTGAATGTCTTGGTCTAATTTTGCTTTTACAAGAACATCCTTCATCAAAAACATTGCCGGATAATAATTTCTCATGCTGTACCCTAAGTGGTGGAGTGTTCCCATAGCACTTCCAGCACGAAATCCCTGATCAAGCATGTGGCGTGTCATCAGGATAAACATGTTTGCTAATTCTGTCTTTTCGTTATTATTCGTACTATTGTTCCATGCTATTGCAAGGTTATACATGAAGTTTACACAATTTCGTAGCCCCATAGGGTTAGCGTAGATTTTTGCATAGTTCTCTCCTCCGAGATTTGCATAAGCTTCTCCAAAACGTTCAAAAAATATCGGTAATCCAGAGATTGAACCGTCCGGATTTTCTGTAATATTATATGCAGTGAATTGTTTTTTCAGTTTTGTGACATCCGGCTGCTTTTTAGGAAGAAGCAATTGCTTGAGCCGGGTTTCCACGTCGTTTATACTTTTTTGTTCAGAGGAACTTACTCGGGCCGAAATCGGGAGATCGAAGTCATTTTCCCATGATTTAAGTAATACTAACCAATGGCTGGTTGTTTCAGGATTGATATAGGGCGCTTGAAAATCTGCTGTTTGATGACGTACGTCTTGAAATGAAGATAAAATGATATGGTCGAGGAATATTTCACCGCAGTCTGTATTGGGAGCGGTAATACGGAGCTCGTCCATCCCTTCTTCCGGAGTTCCTTGCATATCCCGGTTGAAAATAAGCCATGCTCCACTCCATCCGGTGAAGTTCATTCCGTATTCAAACCATGAACAGACCTTCCCCTGTTTTAAAAATTCGAATTTAAGTTTTCCCGAAGAGATAGCTTTCGGGTTGTAAATCCAAAATATGAAAGTAGAAAGCGAAGTTTCTTTGGGATTTGGATTTTGAGACAAGTAGCCTATCGGTTGATTGATAAAAATCTGTGCATTCGGTTTGTCCCAATTCCATTGAAGGCTGTGTCCTAAATGTTTATAGTGTTTATTCGATAAAGAGACTTTAGAGTTCTTCCCAGCGGTTACCGGATCTGTCGAATGTTCGAATGAGATGATTTCCGGATGGGTAAATTCTCTGATTTGGGCATTTGTTATAGAAAAGGGTATTGTCAGAAATAACAGAAAGAATATGTGTTTGAAATAGTACATAAGATTTATATTGTTTATCGGTATTTGATTGAGTGTTTAATAAAATCTCGGATCAATTAATGTCTTGAGATTAGTCTGATACCTAAGAAACGGAATAATTCTCTTTTTATATTTTAAGGTCTGCCGAATATTTCATCAAGAATACAATCGTACGGAATAGAAACCCTCATTCTTGATTCCTGAAAATAATAAAGAGTCAAGAATGAGGGCTTATTTCTTATTTCTTTTCAAGATTTATTTTGCGAGTCAGTGCTTCCAGATAATAATAATCGGCGTAATTTAGAGGCACATCGATTTCACTGTGATGAGGGATACTTCCGACAGAATGCATCAACACAAAATTCCCGTTTGTACCTACGATTGCTAAATAGGCCGGACTGGATAACGATTCTATAATTTTGTCTGCTGTCTTTTTATATTCTTTAGAATTATCGTATGTGCTTAATTCGTATAAAGCCGAAGCTATTACAGCAGCAGCAGATGCATCGCGCGGTTCGTTCGGGATATGAGGTGCATCAAAATCCCAATAAGGAACTAAATCCTCAGGCATGTTTTTATTGTTGAATATAAAATCATATACTTTTTGAGCCTGTTCCAGATATTTTTTGTCTTTTGTTTCGCGGTAACATACGGTATATCCGTACAGTGCCCATGCTTGTCCGCGTGCCCAAGAAGATTCATCGGCATACCCTTGAGCTGTTTGTCGGTTGCGTACTCCTCCTTTTACTTTATCATAATCTACGACATGATAACAGCTGTTATCCGGGCGGAAATGATGTGCCATAGTCGTGTCGGCATGACTAATCGCAATTTTGCGGTATGTCGAGTCTCCGCTTAATTTTGTCGCCTCGAACAAAAGTTCGAGATTCATCATATTATCGATGATGACAGGGCACATCCAACCTTTTGTTCCTTGCCAACCCCGGTCTTCATCCCATGATTGTATGACGCCTGCGGCTGGTCTGAATCGGGAAGATAGAGACTTTGCCGTTTCTATGATCACATCTTTGTATGCCGGATTTCCGGTTAATCGATATGCGTTTCCATAACTGCAATAAATCATAAAGCCTACATCATGATGCCACTTGAGATATTTTATCGAATCTAATGTTTCGGTGTATTTGATTCCTAAATCTTTCCATTTGTTATCATTGGTAAGCTCGTACATATACCACATTGTTCCGGGGAAAAAACCACTGGTCCAGTCATCTGCCGGAATATATTCGATTACACCGTTATAAACAGTTCTCGGGTTCAGAAATTTTCCGGAATCTTCAATGATTTCGACTTGCCTGCCTATTTGTTGAGTTGCCGTTTCTATACCTTTCTGCACCGGATCGATTTGTCCTGCTTGGTGTTTGGTGTTTTTTATGCAACTAAAAAGAGACAAAAGTGATAAACCTGCAAAAAAGAGTGTCTTTTTCATAGATGGGCTTTGTGTTTTTTGATTAGTTAATGTCTTGAATTATTTTTGGTGCTAAGATAATTTATAATGATATTCATCGATTCTTTTTACACAAGAAGCGTGTCCTATATTCTTATATAATTTGTATCAAAAAAACGGGACTTCTTTTATTGTTTATTCATGGGATATTAAAGAGTCCCATTTTTTATTTTATGGGCTATGCTTGGTGATATAAATGGGTGTATCTCATTTAAATGTATCTATATTAGCCGAAAATTTGAAGTGTGTAATAATCTCGAATTAATTGTATGAATATTTCCATGGAACACAAAATTCCTCTTTGTCTTTTAATAACCGGCGGATATTTCTTTTTCGGCTTTAGGAGAAGAACAACGCAGAACGCAATTTAGTTTTGAAACAATAACCCTAATCAAATATCACCAAGACTCATGAAAGAAAATAAACTAAGGATTATCCTAGTGATGTTGTGCGCTTTCGGTGCTTTGGCATTGCAAGCTCAAAAAAATGTGACCGGAACCGTAGTCGATCAGTCGGGTGCCGGGCTTCCGGGTGTCAGTATTCTTGTAAAAGGTACTACAAAAGGTACAACAACTGATGTAGACGGAAAGTTCGGTATTTCGGTACCAAATGGAAATGCAATTCTCCGTTTTACTTTTTTGGGATTCGGAGCAGTTGAACAGAAAGTAGATTTAAAGAAACCGATGACAGTTGTTATGAAAGAGACCTCTAAAGATTTGGATGAGGTTGTCGTTGTCGGTTATCAGGAAGTTCGCCGGAAAGATTTGACCGGAGCTGTTGGCGAAGCTAATTTGGGAGATATATTGCAAACTCCGGTAGTTAGTTTTGATCAAGCGCTGGCAGGTCGTATTGCTGGAGTTCAAGTTTCTTCTAATGAAGGTATGCCGGGTTCGGCATTTAACATCGTGATTCGTGGGGGAAACTCCATTACTCAGGATAATTCTCCGCTCTTCGTCATTGACGGATTCCCTGTGGAAGATGCCGATGCCGCATCTTTGAACCCGAATGATATTGAGTCGATGAACTTTTTGAAGGATGCTTCGGCTACAGCTATTTACGGAGCCCGGGGAGCAAATGGAGTTGTTATTATTACAACAAAAAAAGGGCAGATCGGTAAACCGAAAATCTCTTATAATGGTAGTTTCAGCGTTTCTACAGTAACAAAAAAACTCGAGCTGATGGATGCTTATGAGTTTGTAAAACTACAGGAAGAGATACAAGGTGATTTAAGTTCCACCTATTATAGTAATGGGCGGACACTTGAGTCTTATCGCAATTATCCCGATCAGTTTAAATGGCAGGATGATATTTTCCGGACGGCCTTTACTAATAATCATTACATCTCTTTGACCGGAGGAACAGCCGAAACTCGTTATACTGCCTCATTATCGTATCTGAATCAGGAGGGTATTTTATTAAATTCCGGATATCAACGTTTTCAAGGACGCTTTAGTCTCGATCAGCGGATAAGTCCGAAATTGAAGGTAAATATTAATGGTAATTATGCCCGGGGAATAACGAATGGAGCTTCTCCGTCCGTCGCTTCGAGCAGTGCAACGAACAGTCTGTTTTATAGTGTTTGGGGATATCGGCCTGTAAGTTATGATGGAACTGACTTGCGTACATTATTATGGGATCCGACCGTACCGACGAACAATGACTATCGTTTTAACCCGATTTTGTCTTTAGAGAATGAATATCGTCGTTTGATACAAGATGATTTTCAGGCTAATGCATACGCTGAATACACATTTATTCCGGGATTGAAATTAAAAGTTTCCGGAAGTTATCGATTGAAAAAACGTCAGAACGAACAGTTCAATAATTCAAAAACACGTTATGGTAATGCCACACGCTCTGAAGGTGTCAATGCGTCAGTACGCCACTATGATGATCATAGCTGGGTAAATGAGAATGTATTGAATTACTCTAAAGTATTTAAGCGTAAACATAATTTCTCGGCTATGGCGGCGGCTACGTTTCAAGGAAATTATTCTAATTACTTCAGAAACGATGTGCAGAATATCTCTCATGAAGATTTGGGCATGGCAGGTATGGACAACGGTATTCCTATATTATCCGAGTCTACTATCGGAGAAAATATGCTGATGTCTTATCTTGCCCGTGTAAATTATAATTACAATTCGAAATATTATATTACGGCTTCGTTCCGTGCCGATGGTTCTTCTAAATTTTCTAAAGAAAATCGTTGGGGGTATTTCCCTTCAGCATCTGTGGCATGGAGTTTTAACCGGGAAGATTTTATGGCTCCGTTCGAAGATTGGTTATCTAACGGTAAATTGCGTTTAGGTTGGGGGGCTACGGGAAATAACCGTGTGTCGGATTTTGCCTCATTGGGACAAATGACTTCGAAAATTGCATTTGAATATCCTTTTGGGAACAGTTACCAGACTGCTTATAAATTGACCGGTTTGGAAAACAAAAATTTGAAATGGGAAACAACTGAACAGACTAATCTCGGACTTGATCTCGGGTTCTTTAACGACAGAGTAGCGTTGACGGTAGATTTGTATCATAAACTTACACGAGACTTGTTGCTTCAGGCCGATCTTCCTTATACAACCGGATATGCGTCTACCTATTTGAATGTCGGTAAAATGCAGAATCGAGGTCTGGAAATAACGCTGGAGACTACCAATATCCAGAATAAGAATTTTACGTGGACGACAAATTTCAATATTGCATTTAATCAAAGTAAGGTAAAAGAGCTCTCTCGTAATCAGGAAACATTGTTGAGTACGGTTACCTTTGATAATGCTTATAGCGCCGAGCCGTCTTATATTGCTCAGGTCGGTAAGCCATTGGGACTAATGTACGGATATATTTATGACGGGACTTATAAATATGAAGATTTTGATGTGTCGGGTGGAAATTACACTTTGAAGTCGAATGTCCCCAATAATGGGAATGATCGTTCCACGATTCAGCCGGGAGATGCCAAATATGTCGATATAAACGGTGACGGGGTTGTTGATGATAATGACCGTACGATTATAGGACGAGGACAACCTATCCATACCGGAGGTTTCACAAATAATTTCAAATATAAAAATTTTGATCTGAATATTTTCTTTACTTGGTCATACGGGAATGACATTTTAAATGCGAACAGGTTATTATTCGATAACGGATTATGGAAAAGAGAAACCAATATGTTTGCTTCGTATGCCGATCGATGGACTCCGGAAAATCCGAATAGCGATATCCCCCGTGCGGCAAGTCAACCGAACGTATTTTCTTCACGTGTGATCGAAGACGGTTCTTATTTGCGTTTGAAATCTGTGACTTTAGGATATAATTTCCCTCAAAGAGTTTTGAAAAAACTGACGTTGTCCAGCGCCCAGATATTTGTTTCCGGAGAAAATTTATGGACATGGACTTCTTATACAGGATATGATCCAGAAGTTTCTGTACGTAATTCTGCCTTGACTCCGGGTTTTGATTACTCGGCTTATCCTCGGGCTTATAACTTCTCAGTAGGCCTAAATGTTAGTTTTTAACCGATAAAATCCGAATTTGAAAATGAAAACGATTAAAAATATATTTTGGGGCAGCACGATGTTATTGTTCACTGCCTGTAATTTCTTAGAAACTACTCCGAGTGATTTCATTAATCCGGATGATTTTTATAAAGATGATACCGAAGCGTTTATGGGACTTACAGGAATTTACAATACGCTGAACAGTTCGAGCGGCTATGGTGAAAAATATTATCAGGCAATAGGTACGGACGATCTTACTTATTATTATACTTCCAGTACGGCAGAGGTAGGATTGCCGAATAATAATTATACTGCGAATGATGCCGACTTGGCTTCTATCTGGCAGGGATTGTATGAAGGAATTAATAATGCCAATTATTTCCTTGAACGAATAACCGATTCTCCGGTAAGCGAGGCGAATAAAAAAATGTATCGGGGAGAAGCTACTTTTCTAAGGGCTTATTTCTATTTCCTTTTGGCTCAAAGTTGGGGAGATGTGCCTTTGATTACGACAGCTCAGACCAATACCGATAATTACGTGCCGAATATAAAGGCTACTTCTCAAGCTGAAGTACTGAAATTTGTAACAGATGAGATGGAAAAAGTCCTTACCGATGAAGAAAACTATTCAATAGGTACGATACAGGTAGTGGGAGCCGGGCGCGTAAGCCGTTCGGCAGTAAAAGGTATTCTTGCCCGTGTATATTTGAAGAGAGCCGGTTGGCCGACAAATGAAACCGAACTGTATTCGAAAGCTAAATATTGGGCGGGAGAGGTTATTCATCCGCAAGACGGCTCGATGACTCACGCATTGAATATGGAGGGGTATGACCAAGTATTTAAGAATCTGGCGACAGATGTTTATGATCCGGAGGAGTCGATATGGGAAGTTGAATTTAAAGGAAACCGTCAGGATTCTCATACGAATGCCGGACGTATCGGTAGTTTGATCTGCGGTATTCAGAATGCGGATGTGCTTCAGACTTCTTTGGGATATAGTTATGGTCGGTATTGTGTAACTCCGGGTTTGTGGGATTTATATAATGACCTTGACGGAGACGGTACGCCGGAATTGATTTCTACGAGCGATGAAAATGATCCGTTGAATGAGAAATATAATAAAGATGAGCGTAGAGATTGGAATATCGCTCCTTACCGATTCCAGAAAAGAGATGATGCGACGGTCTACTGGAAAAAGAATTGGGAATATATAGGAGATGAGCGATTAGATAATAATGGAGAATCTACACAAACGAAAGCTACGCGTACGCAATATATCGAAAGAAATGCCGGCAAATTCCGTAGGGAATATGAATTGGTAACTCCTCGTGATAAAAATTATACACCGATTAATTTCCCGCTGCTGCGTTATTCCGATGTGTTGTTGATGTATGCCGAAGCACAAAATCAGGCAGACGGATCGCCTTCTGTCGAATCGATCGGCTATGTGAATGATGTTCGTCGTCGTGCTAAAGCTGATGAAGTCAATATTACAGATCCTCAGGATTTTCAGCGTTTGATTGAAGATGAACGAGGTCGGGAACTTTGTTTTGAAGGTTTACGCAAAATGGACTTGATCCGTTGGGGTAAATATAAAAGTGCGATGGAAAAAGTCAGTCTGTATGCAACCGATTCCCGTTGGTCGAGCGGTCGGCAATATTTGCTGATATATGCAACGAACGGTGCGACATCGGACAGGTATCAATGGTTACCTATTCCTACCCGGGAACTCGGATTGAACAATTTGTTACAGCAGAATCAAGCGTGGAGATAAATTTAAAATACGGAAAATTATGAAAATCAGAAATTCAATCTATATATTGACTGTCGGTGCATTTTTAGTTTCTTGTAATGATTTGGATGTGGACGACAGTGTTGACTTCAACGTCTCTTTAGCTTCCGACAATACATACGAGGCAGGAGATCCGGTCGTGTTTAATTTTGATGGAAATCCGGATTATATAACTTGGTGGTCTGGTGAAGAAGGACATAAATATGCGAATCGGGAACGTACCGAATTACCTTTGGAAGAGATAGAATCTGTGACTCTGAGTTTTGAGGCTCAGGCTCGTTACGGGAGAGTCACTAATACACTGTCATTATTCGTCGGGGATTTCCCGGGATTAAGTAAAGATGTTACTACGGACGATTCCCGTGTTGCCGATTTTGAGTCTGATGCTACCTTATTGAGCGGTAACGGAGAACTATTGGAAAGTAAATTCTCGAACAGAACGGCAACATCTTTCGACCTTACGCCTTACAGTACTTCTGAGATGACTCTCGCTTTTCATTATAAAGCAGATTTTGATGGAACAAATGCTTTAAAAAGGTGGGATTTTTATAGTGTAGCTATAAAAACAATCTACAAGAATGGAAATACTACAACGTTGAACTTGTCAGATTTAGGGTTACAAACTTTCGACCGCAACCCCAATACAAATCCTAAACACGCACAACAGGGAGATCCCTATTTTGATAACAGTTCCAGAAGTTCTTCTTGTACGGGAGTGTGGGATTTGCGTTCATCATTGACACGGGTAAATAGCTTTATGTATCTTGGTGGAGGTACTAATGAAACAGACTATACCAATAATGCAGATGATTGGTTGTTTACCAAGTCCTTAAAATTCAATACTTGCGATCCGGATGAAAATAGCGGAGTCCTGAAAAATATAAATGTGCGACTCCCTTCATATTCCTATGTTTATACTCAGCCGGGCACATATACTGTAACTTTTATTGCCGGAAATCAAAATGTTTATGGATCGGCACGTACGATTAAGGAAGTGACTTTTACTATCAAAGAAAAAGAATAACCTTGACTATGTTTATTATAATAAAGGACTACATCTTCTGTGTGTAGTCCTTTTCTTGTCTTCGGGGAATTGAATCCGGTTTATTGAAATTGTTCCATTTTTTATTTTATGGGATATGTAGAGCTTTTTATTGCTTCGGGTTTTCATATTTAATAAAGATATTTGCATCAAACGAAAAACACTCTCTATGAAAATAAAATGGTTGGCCTTGCTTCTGATTGTTCTGTTTTCTTATAACGGATACTCTCAAAAAATCGACTGGAATGTTTCTATTCCGGAATATATTTCTGCAACTTCGGCTAAATTATCCTTGAATAAAGATTTTGTAAAAGAGGGAACTGCTTCTCTTCAATGGCAGTGGTCTTCTCCTTCTGTATTGACTGTTGATAACTCTTCATTGTTGCAAAAAGCTGTCGGAGTTCGTAAAGGCGGATTGACGATGTGGGTATATAATGATGAACCAGTAGATGCTGCGCTGCGGGTATCTTTTGTTGCGGCTGATGGATCGATTCCTTATTGGTTCGATTATCATCTCGGATTTTCCGGATGGCGAGCTTGTTGGATCAGTTTTGAGAATATGCAGGGAGATCATAAAAGTAAAGAGTTGGTACGTTGGACGATGACTACACCTGAAAATTTAAAAACGGGAACTCTTTTACTCGATCGGGTCGAATTTCCTGCAAAAGGAGTTCATCATCAAGCGACTCCGGATTATCAGACTCCTTTGAATAATACAAAATTATCTCGGACTCTTTGGCATTGGGCTCGGTTGTATGAATGGGAACATTATGAATATGATCTGCCTTTAGCGTCTGTCGGTTCATCTCAGAAACAAGATATAGAGATGCTTTCCCGTCGATTGACGGATCAGGTCGCTCCGGAAACCGGAAAAGGCAACGCTGCCCGAGCTTTATCCATTGCGGAGAAAGCCAATATCCATAGAATTGACGGCAAAATGACCGGTGCTCCGCTGGTGTCTAATGATGAGTTGGATAAGAAAGCAGGAGAGATCGGTTTGTCTGATCTGGAAACCATGTTATTCGGTTTTGCCGGAGATTGGTATTACAATAAAAATGAAGAATCGAAACAGGCTTTCTTCAACGTATTCGAATATGCAATGCAGCAAGGTTTTGCTTTCGGGAGCGGTTTGGGAACTAATCACCATTACGGATACCAGATTCGGGATATTTATAAAGCCGCATGGATGATGCGTGATTTATTAAAGGAAGATACTCCTTTAAACAAGAATATTCGTCGTACTTTGGCATATTGGAGCGGATTAGCGGAGACACGGATTCCTTATCAGTATGGTAGAGATGAATTACTTGATTCGTGGAATACATTATTGACGGCGAAAGTAATAAGTGCTCTTATTCAGCCGGATATGAGAGAGCAGGTTCGCAGTATGAAAGCTTTGAGCCGTTGGGTAAGCGGATCTTTGGGCTTCACTCCCGGGACGATAGGAGGAATTAAAGTTGATGGTACTACTTTTCATCATGGAGGTTTATATCCGGCATATTCGATCGGTGCTTTTGCTACTATCGGAAAATATCTTGAGCTGACAAACCATACAGGATTTACTATTTCTGATGATGCCGCTCGTAATGTAAAACTTGCGTTGCAAACAATGCGGAATTATTGCAATTTAAAAGATTGGGGGCTGGGGATAGCCGGACGACATCCTTTTGACGGATCGATTTCGAATGATGCAGTACAAGCTTTTGCTTTGTTGGCAGATAGAGGAGACCTCACCGGATCGGGGAATAAGATCGATGAGGAGCTGGCTGCCGATTATTTGAGACTGAACAGGACTTCGTCTCCATATAAAAAAAAGTTTGAACAAGCAGGTATTAAAGCAGCTTCATCGCCACAGGGCTTTTTTGCCTATAATTATGGAGCTTTGGGAATACATCGTTTTGGAAATTGGATGGTGACGTTGAAGGGGTATAATACTGATGTTTGGTGTTCCGAAATATATACAAAAGACAACCGTTATGGTCGTTATCAGAGTTATGGATCGGTGCAGATTTTAGCATCCGGTCGTCCGGTCAATAGCTTTGCAAGCGGATTTGTCGAAGATGGCTGGGATTGGAATCGTGTTCCGGGAACAACAACAATACATCTTCCGTTAGAAAAACTTGAAAATCCTCTTCCGGGAACATTGATGGAGCGTTCTGAAGAAAATTTTTCCGGAGCATCTTCTTTGGAAGGGAAGCGAGGGATATTCGTATTTAAACTGAAAGAAAAAGACCGGGAGAATTTTACTCCGGGATTTGTCGCCAGAAAATCGGTATTCTGTTTTGAAAACCGGTTGATCTGTCTGGGTTCTGATATCTCTAATGATAACAAGGAGTACCCGACTGAGACCACATTGTTTCAACTGGCATTGAAAAGAAATTCCGAACCTATATTGCTCGGCTCGGATACAATTGTCGGTCTTCCGATAGAAAAAACGGTTTCAAAAAAATCATCTGTACTTTTATCTGATACAAAAGGTAATTATTACCGGATTGCTGCCGGACAAGACTTGCGTATTTTAAGGCAAAAACAAAAATCCAGGGATAACAAGCAGAAATCGGAAACCGAAGGTAAGTTCGTAACAGCTTACCTGAATCACGGTGTATCTCCTGATAATGCCGAATACGAGTATATGGTATTGGTACAGCCGACTCCTGATCAAGCAAAAGAAATGGCATCGGAAAAAGGATTGCCTTATCAGATACTTCGAAAAGATCATTATGCACATATTGTGAAAGATGTTCCGAGTGGTACGGTAGGATATGTTGTGTTTGAAACTTTGAATGATATAAAGGATGATTATTTGCTTGCTTCCGATTCCGAAACATTGCTCCTTTTGCGACCTGTAAACAGAAAGACTTTAGTAATGAGCATTTGTGACCCGAATCTGAATCTGGAAGAGAAAACCTATACTACCGCAAAACCTTCCCGTCCGCTTATGAAAAGCATTCTTCTAAAAGGGAAATGGAAGAATGTATCGGATAATGATAATATCGCTATAAAACAAGAAAACGGAAATACCCGCCTGACTGTTACCTGTGTTGATGGTCGTCCGGTAGAATTCAAGTTAATAGCCCAATAAAAAACGAAATACTAATCTTAAAAAGAATGACAATGAAGAAAATGCTATTTTGCCTGTTGAGTCTGTGTTTCGGACTTACGGCTTTCGCTCAAGAAAATCTGTTGGAAAACGGCGGATTTGAAGATGGTATTCCGGCAGTAGTTACCGGACAAAAAAATACACAAGGTAAATGGTTGGCTTATTATCAAGCTCAACGAGGAGGAATAGAAACTTCGGAATGTGAAGGGTTCAAGGGAAAGGGCCTGAAAGTTACCGTAAATAAGTGCGAGAAACCGGTTTGGGACAATTATATCTATCAAAATTTGTCTTTAGAACCGGGTCAGTATGAAATAACTTTTTATGCGAAGGCTTCTAAAAATGCAGCAGAGCGTACAAGTTTGCGAGTGATGATAAAACCTTCTACAGCACCTTATTTGGGAGATTTTAAATCGCCATGGTCTCCTAAGAAAAAAGTGACTACCGAATGGCAACAATTTACTCAGAAATTTACCATTACCGATGATCAGGAAGGTGTTGATAATGCCCGTTTTCTGATTACTTTGGAAGAGCCGGATATCGATTTCTTTATCGATGAAGTGACTTTGACCAAGATTAAATAATTACTTATTTTAATACCTCATAATTATGAAAAGAATTTTACTGATTACTGCAGCTGTCTTGTTCGGGATGAACATGTCTGCTCAAAATTTAGTTTCGAACAGTATGTTCGATACCGATATGACAGATTGGGCACAATATTCACGGAATGGTGGATCCGTGGCGACTTGCGAGGTATCGGACGGTATTCTCCATGTGAAAAGTAATGGTGCGGGAGACAGAGATATCGATGCTAACTTAAAAAATCGTTTTAATGGCGGAGTCTATACCTCTTTACCATCTTTGTCAGCTCAAAAATATACATTGACGCTTGATATCTGTGCCGTGAATACTGCTGAAACAAGAACTTTCAGTGTCGCTATATTGAAAGATGCCGATCTGTCTGCAGATGGGGCTACCACAACAGTAAATAACGTATATCTGCCTTCTGCACAGACGATTAATACTAATACGGATGTAGCTCTTACGACTTTGAGATTTGACATTACTTTGTCTGAAGCTGTGGATGATGCCATACTTGCGTTCGGATTTTCAGCAAATTCGGCAGAATGGTATATCGATAATGTTTTTCTGACCCCGGCTTATTTAGGAAATCCGGGATTTGAAACGACTTATAATTGGAGTAAAAACGGAGGAATGGATTGGACCCAAGATGATGCTGAAGGAAATGTTCATGGCGGTATTAAATCTGGGAAATATACACCTGCTCCAGACCTTGAAAAAGAATTTTATCAGTGCCGCTCTCAAGCGCCTGTAACTTATCTGAAAGCTACGGATAATAAAGTAACCGTTCGTTTTTGGGCGAAAGGTGCGGAAGGCGGAGAGACCGTTTACGGTTTATTCTATGACGGGAAAAAAGAATCTACGGCTTTAGGTTTAGGTTCTTATCTTGCTGAAGATAAAAAATCTCCTAAAGAAGGAACGCCTATGGCGACACTGACTACCGAATGGACTCCGTATACGTTTGTTTTTGAAGGTACAGACAATATGGTAACTCCTTACTTCGCATTCAGTTGTAATACTACCGGAAAGACATTTTGGATCGACGATATTGTAATGTTTGCCGAAAATGATCCGACTTCAGGAATATCAGTGCCTGCTGTAACCGATAAATCCGGCATTAAGGTAATTGCTACCGGTACGCAAGTTTCTGTTTTGTCGGCTACTGAGGCAATCGTAAATATTTATGATATGGTTAGCGGTTCATTGCTCGGGAATAAACAAATTTCAGAAGGTAATACAAATATCGATTTGAGAAAAGGTTCTTATATTATTCAGGTAATTGCAAACGGTAAATCCGTTTCAGAAAAAGTGATTATCCGTTAATTTACTATTTTGTATTTGCTTAATGGCACGGGTAATCCGATCGGATTATCCGTACTTTTCTTTCTAACCGTAAAAACACCCCTTACTCATGAAAAAAATATTCATTTCGTTTTTTGTTTATATATTTTCCGTATCTGTCTATGGGATACAATATGATTTTGAGGACGGAGTGGTTCCGGCGACTATCAACGATATACAAAAAGGAACGTTATCTGTTTCGTCCGACCATGCCAAAATGGGAACAAAATCTCTTCGTTGGGACTGGACGGCTACCGGAGCGCTTTTCCGAGTAAATGATGAGGTAAATATTCCGTATGCGATTAAGGCATTCAGTAATCGGGGCGGTTTGCGAATGTGGATCTATTCTCCGAAGGCAATGCCCGGAAAATCGTTGCAATTTATATTTAGGAATAAGACGGTGCGGGTATATACATTTGACTTTAATTTAAATTTTACAGGCTGGCGTGCTTGCTGGATAGCCTTTTCGGATATGTGGGTGCCCGGAGAGTCGGATGATGTGCAGCCGACGCAACAAGATATTGACGAATTAACGATAAAAGCTCCGGAAGGGGTAGAAAGCGGTACGCTTTATTTTGACCGTTGGGACTTTTCGAGTAATATAAACAAACAAGCTACTCCGGATGCTCAAATTCCGAAAAATAATCGTTTCCTTACCCGTGATTTTTGGCACTGGGGACGGTTGTGGGAGTGGGAACAATTTTCGTATTCGGATGAATTGAAAGATCTTGTTCCTACAACGTCGGAGTTGGCCGAATTGCGTGAGATGACTACTACGGTACAAACTGCTTTATTCGGTAAGGTGAACAATACTACTATTGCGAATGCATCTTCGAAACTTTCTGCTGCGGGAATTAAGCGGGATGTTTCTACCGGTTTTATTTCGGGAAAACCTTTGTACACAGATCAGGAAAAAGAGTCCGGAGATATCGGGTGTCAGGATGTGAATGATATGATGCTCGGTTTTGCTATGGATTATTACTTTAATGGAAATTCATCGGCAGCCGAGAATTTTATGTTGGTGTTCGATTATGCTTTGGATCAAGGGTATGCTTATGGAAGCGGTATGGGAACAAATCACCATTTCGGTTATTTTAACCGGGATATGCCTAAAGCCGTGTGGATGATGAAAGATTATCTTAAGTCTGAAAGTCGTTGGGATGAGGCGTTGCAATTAATTCAATATTGGAGTGGATTGGCAGAGCCCCGTCAGCCTTATGATATAAATCGGGATGAGTTGGTCGATACTTGGTACACTTTGCATTTGCCGAGACTTTATGCGGCATTGATGATCGAGGATGAGACCGAGCGATTCCGAGCTGTTAAGGGTTTGTCTGAATGGACTAACGGATCGATATGCTATACACCCGGAACTATCGGAGGTATTAAACCGGACGGAACAGCATTTCACCACGGAGCTCATTATCCTGATTACGCCTCTTCTGCTTTTGGTATATTGGGTGATTATGCCAATTATGTGAACGGGACATCTTTTACATTGGATGCTTCGGCTCGAGCTATTTTGAAACAGGCATTTATGGCAATGGCTTCTTATTGTAATGTAAAAGAATGGGGTATAGGCGTTTGCGGACGACACCCGTTTAACCCGAACGAGTGTTCTATAAAATCGAAAAATATCAATGCATTTGCCTATTTGGCAGTAGATGGAGAAACTGTTGACAAAGATCTCGCTTCTAATTTCTTACGCATTTATGAGACGGCTACAGCTACTACCGCTATGAATAATATGAAAAAGAAATTTACGGCACTGGGAATAGAAAAGGCCGATCCTATGCAGGGCTTCTTTACTTATAATCATGCAGCTCAAGGAGTATTTAGGGGAGGAGAATGGATGGTTTCCTTAAAAGGCTTTAACCGGTATGTCTGGGGTGCGGAAATATATTATTCTAATAATCGTTATGGCCGTTATCAAAGTTATGGATCGATACAAATTTTAGATAGTGGAGACCCTGTAACCGAGGCGGACAGCCGTTTTCTGGAAGACGGATGGGATTGGAATCGGTTACCAGGAACGACAACGATTCATAAAAGTTGGTCGGCATTGAATTCTCCATATACTGATGCGACGTTGAAGCAGGATGAAACATTTGCGGGTAGCAATAATTTGAACGGGACTTGCGGGATGTTTGTCATTAAGTTGAAAGAACCGTCACATAAAAACTTTACACCCGATTTCACTGCTCGTAAATCAGCTTTTTGTTTCGATAATCGTATCGTGTGCATCGGGACAGGAATAACGAACTCCGAAAGTGCTTCTAATACGGAGACTACGCTTTTTCAACATGCTATTTTGAGCGATGACGAAGCGGTAGAATGGAATAATACCGTTTCGACAGATGCAACGATCAACACTACGGTACAAAATGCAGACGGTATGATTTTCAAGGATCAGACAGGTAATTATTATCAGGTAAAAGAACCTTTAAAAGTTATTGTTACTAAGGGCCTGCAGACGTCTGTAAATAACAAGACCAAGGCCGCAACCGAAGGCAAATTCGCTTCTGCATATATCGATCACGGTGCGGCACCTTCAGATGCTTCTTATGAATACTTGATTACCATACAACCGGATGATTCGGAAATAGTTGCATTAAAAGCTGAAGGTTATCAACCTTATGATCTTCTTCGTAAAGACGATAAGGCTCATATTGTATATGACCGTGAAACAGGTGTGACAGGCTATGCGTTTTTTGAAGAAACGACTCTCGATAATGATGATTATATTGTAAATGCAACCGGTGAAGTTATGGCCATGATCGGAGCTCCGGATGTGGATGGTCAAGTCGATATGAGTGTATGCGATCCTAATCTTAATATAGAGACTATCGATTATACGACTTCTGATCCGAGTCGTCCGGTGACTCATGTATTTGAGCTGAAAGGAGAATGGTCTTTGGTTGGAGATAATGATAAGGTATCTGTAATGTCGGCTTCTACAGAAGGTAATACCCGATTGGAAATTACTTGCCAGTATGGTATTCCGGTTACTTTCAGATTAGAAAACGAAGCTCTTTTAGCCAATGATAAGACTGAATTCCGGAGTATCCGAGTATTCGGTTCGAATGGAAAATTGTGTGTGAATAGTGACGCCGCCCGAGTTCGGATATATACCCTGCAAGGTCGGATGATAGAAGAAACTGAAAAAAATGCCGGAGTTCGTTATTTTGAATTGCCGGAAGGTTGTTATATCGTTTCGGTCGAAACTTCTGGAGGGAATGTGCGTCACAAAGTGATGTTATAAAGAATAGTACGGGAAATGGTTGAGATTGGGGTATTGTTTCAACCCGTACTTAACAGAGAGCCGCTTTAGGAAAAAGCGGCTCTCTCTTGTGTTATGTGTTTGGTTCTAAAATTTAAATCAGACTTTGAATGTAATTTTGCATCTCTTTTTCATGTGCTTCGATACTTTGCAAAAGTTTGAATTGGGCCTGAGACCGTTGCCAGTTGTGCTCGGGATATTGGATTTTATAATAGCAGTCTCCGTCAATATAATCGGTCAGGAAGCGTACAGTCTGCATATAGGTAAGTAATTTAGCTCCATACGGAAGATTTTCTATTTCTATCGGAAGTAGAAATGACCGGGCACTTTCGATATAGCCTTTTGCGAAAGATCTGAAAATGTCCATATTGAGATTTACGTTATCCAGATTTTTGTCATCTTCTTTACCGGTGTTACCGGCAGTACGGATAAAATCCCCGAAGTCGGAGAGTACGAATCCCGGCATTGTAGTGTCAAGGTCGATAACACAAAGTACTTTCCCGTTTTCATCGAATAACATATTGTTGACTTTCGTGTCGCAATGAGTAATTCTTTTGGGAAGTTTCCCTTCTCTGTAAAGACGTTCGGCTTTGCACATTTCATCACTTCGTTTTAGCAGTTCATCTACCATCCATTGAACTTTTTCCAAACGACCCGATTTATTTGAAGCGATGGCTTCCTTGAAACTTTCAAGTCGGAATTCCATATTATGGAATTTGGGGATTGTCTCGCCTAAAGGTTCTGGAAGATCGACGAGCATTGCTTGAAATTCTCCGAATGCTTTGCCTGTATAATAGGAGAACTCTGGATTTACGGTTTCATAAGTTTTTGATTGAGGAATTAATACTGTAATTCTCCAATAGTTGTTCCCATCGAAATAATACAGTTTTCCATCCTTAGTCGGAATAACTTGTAGTGCTTTGCGTTTGATGTCCGTTTCTCCTTTCTCGATCAGTTTTTTGCGGATATGATCAGTTATGGCAACAATGTTTTTTTGTAAAAGATCTACATCTTTAAAAATAGCATGGTTGATCCGTTGAAGAACGTAGTCGTCCGTGTCAGACGATTGTGTCGTTATTTTATAAGTATCGTTAATTAATCCGCTTCCTAGGGGATCAATACTTTTTACAATACCGTCAATACGGAATTTGTCCACAATTTCGGTCAGGTTAGTCATGATATATTATTTGTATTTGGATTATAAATATGACTTGCAAATTAAGGATAAAATGCTGAAAATCCAAAGTTTTCGGTCAATATATTGTTGTAGAACATCGAAAAAAATATTGACCTCGATCTTGCTATTGATGAAAGTAAAGAGAATAAAAAAACTGTGACTCTATAAAAAGCCACAGTTTTTTTACAGTAGTTTTTATAATTAACGGTTTGAGAGAATTGCTTGTGTATCGGATGCGATCATGTATTCTTCGTCTGTAGGAATTACAACGACTTTTACTTTCGATTCCGGGGCTGATAAATCCGCTTCTTTTCCGTGAATAGTACTATTCAGTTCTTCATCGATTTTCACACCCATAAATTCGAGTTGACGGCACACTGTCGCACGAGTTACGGTTTGGTTTTCTCCGACACCTCCTGTGAATACGATAATGTCTACTCCACCTAACACTGCTGTATAAGCTCCTATATATTTTGCAATTCGGTAATCATACATCTGTAGAGCAAGTTTTGCCCGTTCATTGCCTTGAGCTATTGCAGCCTCTATTTCACGCATATCGGATGAAACACCGGATATTCCCATTACACCGCTTTTTTTGTTGACCAATGTAGAAAGTCCGTGTGCATCGAGATTTTCCTTTTCCATAATAAAAGATAGAGCTCCGGCGTCTACATCTCCACATCGTGTTCCCATCATCAAGCCTTCTACCGGAGTAAGTCCCATAGACGTATCTATTGATTTACCGTCTTTTATTGCTGTGATAGAACCTCCATTACCGATATGGCAAGTAATGATGCGTTGATTTTCGTAAGGAACTCCTAAAAATTCACATGCTCGACGAGATACATAACGGTGACTGGTTCCGTGGAATCCGTAGCGTCGGATACCGTATTTTTCATACATTTCGTACGGAAGGGCATACATATATGCATGCTTAGGCATGGTTTGATGGAATGCTGTGTCGAATACCGCTACTTGAGGTACTTTGGGTAGTATCTTTTCTACCGCATCGATACCTTTGAGATTTGCCGGATTGTGCAATGGAGCGATGTCTATACACTCGATGATTTTTGCTTTGACTTCTTTATCGATCAATACCGATTGGTTGAATTTTTCTCCGCCGTGTACTACTCGGTGACCGACAGCTTCTATTTCATCGAGCGATTTTATACAGCCGTATTTTGCACCGGAAAGGGTTTCCAATATAAATTCAATACCTACAGTATGTTCGGGAATATCCTTTTCAAGAATAACTTTTTCTCCGGAAGGAAGTGTGAATTTTAAAAAAGAACCTTTTAATCCTATTTTTTCGATTCCTCCTTGAGCGAGAATATCCTTGGTCTGGGTATCGAATAGCTTGTATTTGATAGATGATGAACCGCAGTTCAGAACTAAAACTTTCATTTCCTTTGATTTATAGGTTATTTTTTCATTCCAATAGCTTGGTTGGCTGTGATAGCTACCATTTTATAGATGTCTTCGACAGAACATCCGCGTGACAGGTCATTAATCGGTGCGGCAATACCTTGAAGAATCGGTCCGACAGCTTCTGCTCCGGCAAGACGCTGTACGAGTTTATAGGTAATATTTCCTGTCTCTAAAGAAGGAAATACGAGGACATTGGCATTTCCTGCTATTTCACTATCCGGAGCTTTAGACATTCCTACTGCGGGAACGATTGCTGCATCGGCTTGTAATTCTCCGTCTATTTTTAACGAAGAGTCCATTTCTTTTGCGATACGGGTGGCTTCTACTACTTTATCTACCATTTCATGTTTTGCACTGCCTTTGGTAGAGAAGCTCAACATGGCTATGCGAGGTTCAAATCCGGCAAGAGTTCGGGTCGTGTGTCCTGTCGAAACTGCTATTTGGGCGAGCTCTTCGGCATTGGGATTAGGTAATACGGCACAATCGGCGAATACCATAATACCATTTTCTCCGTAGTTTTTGTTCGGCAGGAACATTAGGAAAGCTCCCGATACAACACTGACTCCGGGAGCTGTTTTTACGATTTGGAATGCTGCGCGTAAAACATTGCCTGTGGTATTTTGTGCTCCGGCGACTTCTCCGTCCGCATGGCCGCTTTTGATCATCAATGCAGCAAGGAAAAGTGGATCTTCAACTTGTTTTGCAGCTTGTTCTTCTGTCATTCCTTTCTTTTTGCGGAGCTCGAATAACAAGTTGGCATATTCTTCTTTTCTTTCATGATTTTTCGGATCTACAATAATTGCGTTTCCGATGTTTTGCAATCCGTGCTTTTCGGCTAAAGCCATGATCTCTGCAGGATTACCGATTAAAGTAATGTGAGCTACTTTGTCAGCGATAAGTTTATCTGCTGCCTTCAAAGTCCGTTCTTCAGTTCCTTCCGGAAGAACGATGCGTTGCATATCAGCTTTAGCACGCGCAATAATTTGATTCATTAATTCCATTGTTGTCAGGAAGTATAAAGTTGGTTTATTTGAATTTGCATCTTGAATACGGTGCAAAAATACGAAAAAAATGCTATATGGAGATAGCAATTTTGAATAAAAAAACATATCTCTATATGACAAATATGTTTAAAAATAGGGTTTTAAGTTTTTTTATAAAATTATTGATATAAGGTCGTGTGAAAATAAGAAATGTAATGTTTCAGATTTTGGGTGTTGAGATGAAATGGATGCGAATTCTATATTTCAGGATAGAGTTCTTTCAATATTTTTTTTGAAGCTCCGGAGTTATTTTGAATATATTGTCCCGCAGTAATCCCTGCTTTAGATAAAAATTCTTTATTTTTAAGAAGTCTGTCCATCACAAGTTTGAAGTCTTCTGATTTGGATATACTGAATCCTCCTCCGGCAATAATGAGTTCTTTAGCTTCCTTAAATTTTTTATGGTTAGGCCCGAAAATGACGGGAATACTATATACGGCAGCTTCCGGAACATTATGTATTCCTGCACCGAATCCTCCTCCGACATAAGCTACTTGACCGTAACGATAGATCGAGGAGAGCAGGCCGAAGCAGTCTATGATAATGCAGTCGGCTTTTTGTATATTTTTTTCATCAGCCTGTGTATACCGAATAGTAGTCCGGTTTAAACGAGATAGAATGAATTGTATATGTTCTTCATGTATTTCGTGAGGTGCGATGATAAGTTTCATCTCGGGATGCCGGTTGAAATAGTCTATGAATATTTCCTCGTCTTTCGGCCATGAACTCCCGGCGATCAGGGTAAATTTCTCTTTTGAAAATTGTTCGATAAGGGGTAGTTCTTTGGCTTGGCTGCGGATCTCCAAAACGCGGTCGAATCGGGTATCGCCTGTTACCGAAACTTTTATTATTCCTATGTCTTTAAGAAGTTTTTTTGAGTTTTCATCTTGAACGTATAAGTGTTCAAAATTTTGCAATATTTTTCTGAAATAGCCGCCGTAAGGTCTAAAAAATATTTGTGAAGGCCTGAATATCGCTGAAATAATGTATGTAGGAATATTTCTTTTTGCAAGAGCATTCAGATAATTTCCCCAGAATTCATATTTGATAAATATAGCTTGCTTGGGTTTCAATATATTTAGAAAGCGGTTGACGTTATTAGGCAGATCAAAAGGGAGATAGCAGATCAGGTCTGCTTTAGAATAATTTTTCCTGACTTCATAACCGGATGGAGAGAAAAAGGTTATGGCTATTTTTTGTTCCGGATAATGAGCTTTTATTGCCTCGATTATAGGGCGTCCTTGTTCGAACTCACCGAGTGAAGATGCGTGTATCCATATATATCCTCCTTCTGGATCGGCATTTTGTGCAAGATAATGAAATATTTCTTTATGTCCCTGTTTCATCTTGCGAGCTTTGAGATTGCGAAAAGATGCAATGTTGACAAGTTGTTTGTATGTATAAATGCCGAAATTATAAAGTATGTTCATGATTACGAAATAGACTTCTTTGAAAGGAGTTTGTGTTTATGGAATTATAAAATATTTTTCAATCGATTTTTTCCTGACGGTTCATTCCTTTTTTTTCAACTTTCATTGTTTAGATTGAATCTTACGATCAATTGTTGTTGAAGGTCTACATGAGAGCGTGTCGTATGGAAATTGACCGATGCCATGCAATTTACGAATCTGTTCCGGAAAAAATAGAAATAGATGTCGGTACGGTTATATAATTTAGCCTGATAGAAGGGGTCTCCTTGATTTAGCTGACTACCTAACTGGGGATAAAACGGCTGTTGATTGCCTCCGGCATAGAATGTGTTTTTTAATCCGATAAAGCGCCATTCTGCCAGCATCTCCGCTGTAATACCTTGAGGATGATGCCAAGTGCCTATACCCCGATTGCGTTCTAAGCTCAGTAAGTATCCGCATTGAATGGTCAGAGAATCTAAAGGGGAGACAAACCGAGTCAAGTTTAGTCCTACATAAGGATGTACGACCATATCATCGGTAACCGATTGTCCTTCCGTTGCATTTTTCGAGCGGGCAAGATGGTTCATGACGATGTTTCCTCCGGCATAGAATATACCGGGTTGCCAACGTCCGCTTCCGACTATAATAAAGGCTTCTCTACGTTTTTCGGTTTGCATTTGCCGCCAATCTATATAGATTTCTCCGTATCCTTTATGTCCGATATATTGAAATAGAGCTCCTGTGATATTCGGACGAAAAATCGTTAAAGAATCGTATTGGAGAAATGCCGGAAGGGTTTCTATCAGTTGAGTACGGGCAAATGATCCGAAAGACATCTTGAATTTGGGGCTTTCATAATGATAATATGCGGTCAGGTCAAGAGAGCCTTCGTCTTTTTTTGCTCCCATCGGCTGTATCCAGCTGCCGCCTACCATAATCCGGTGTTTGTTGTTGAGAACGCCTATCCCGATTTCCGGTGAGAGTCTGGTTCCGAAAAATGTCTGTGACGTTTGTCCCGGATATTTATACTCTCGGTTATCGAAAAATCCGGTCAGATCGACATCCCATAGTATATCTTGAGCCATTATCCCTGAAGATAAGACTGATAATATGGTTAATATCAAACTCCGTTTAACGTGTTTCATTGGAGAACTTCTATGGCTTTTTTTATCCGTTTGATGGTTTCTTCTTTTCCCAATATGGTCGTGATCTCAAACATGTGAGGGCCTTTACATTCACCCACTACGGCCAGTCTGAATGCATTCATGACATTTCCCATGTGATAATTGTTTTCGGTGATCCAACCTAACACGATTTTTTCGGTGTCTTCCGAAGCAAAGTCTGTTATGTTTTCGAGAATCTCGATCAACTCTTTCATTCGCTCGGGGGTATCTTCTTTCCATCGTTTTTTTACCGACTTCTCTTCATAACTTTCCGGAGCAATGAAGAAATAAGAAGTTTGAGCCCAAAGTTCTTTGACAAAAGAGATACGATCTTTTACCAATCCTATGATTTTGGCTGTTTTGGTAGGATCGGCAGATATCCCTTTTTCCTGTAAAATCGGCAGGAATAATTCAGTAAGTTCTTCGTTACTTTTATTTTGTATATATTTGTGATTAAACCATTTCCCTTTTTCGAAATCGAATTTTGCCCCGTTTTTACTGCATTTTTCAAGAGAAAACAATTTGATCAAGTCGTCCATAGAAAGAATTTCTTGGTCATTTCCAGGATTCCATCCCAATAGAGCAAGGAAATTTATTACGGCTTCGGGCAGATATCCTGCTTCACGATAACCAGATGATACCTCTCCGGTTTTGGGATCATGCCATTCGAGCGGGAAAACAGGAAATCCCAGACGATCTCCGTCACGTTTGCTCAGTTTTCCATTTCCGTCGGGTTTCAGCAGCAAAGACAAATGTGCGAATTCAGGCATAGAGTCTTTCCACCCGAAGGCTCTGTATAATAAAACATGCAGAGGCGCTGATGGTAGCCATTCTTCTCCGCGTATGACATGGGAAATTTCCATTAAATGGTCATCGACGATATTGGCGAGGTGATAAGTCGGCAAGTTATCGGCCGATTTATATAGAACCTTGTCATCTAAAATAGATGAGTTGATGATAACTTCTCCTCGTATAAGGTCATTGACGTGAACATCTTCTCCGGGTTCTACTTTGAACCGTACAACATATTGTTTCCCCTCAGCGATCAGTCTGTCGATTTCTTCTTTCGGAAGCGTCAGGGAGTTCCGCATCTGCATCCGAGTCGAAGCATCATATTGGAAGTTCGGGATTTCTTTTCTTTTGACTTCCAGTTCTTCAGGCGTATCAAAAGCTATATATGCTTTCCCGTCAGAGAGAAGTTGCTCTACATACTTCCGGTAGATGTCTTTACGTTCCGATTGGCGGTAAGGGGCATGATTTCCT
The DNA here is from genome assembly GCF_982436375.1 of Coprobacter sp. Taxonomy (NCBI): domain Bacteria; kingdom Pseudomonadati; phylum Bacteroidota; class Bacteroidia; order Bacteroidales; family Barnesiellaceae; genus Coprobacter; species Coprobacter sp. The sequence continues at coordinate 28,486 of NZ_CEWDCG010000010.1, forward strand.
CCATAGCCGACTCCCTCATCGAATTTTATTCCTAACCATTCGAGAGCTTCTATGATATAAGCTTCAGCCCCGGGAACAAATCGTTGAGAGTCGGTATCTTCGATTCGAAGAATCATATCTCCATTGTGCTGTTTGGCAAACAGGTAATTATAAAGGGCGGTTCTTACTCCACCGATATGTAGTGCTCCTGTAGGACTGGGAGCAAATCGTACTCTTACTTTTCTTTCGGGCATAGTATCGTTTTTTTGAAATCAGGGGACAAAATTAACTCTTTTTTTTGATTTCCTATACTTTATTATAGCAAAGACTGTTGAGTTTGCATTTCCTATATTATGAATCGAGCTCTTCCAACATTTTTTTTATTTCTTCATCTGTTTCGAATAGTTTATCTTTACAGAATTTTAATAAAGAAAGTGACCGGTTTGTATAAGTTTTCAGTTCGTCGATTTCACATTCATTATTCTGCAGCTTGGCGACAATTTCTTCGAGCTCGGCGATTGCTTGAGCATAAGTTTGTTTTTTCTTTTCAGCCATATTTTGTAGTTTAAATAATTATAGATTCTTTTTCTCCATCTTTGAAAAGGGTTGTGATTTTATCTCCCGGATGCAATTCTAAAATACTGCGAATTACTTTCCCTGACTTTAAAGTGAGGCTATACCCCTGTTTTAATATATGTTCCGGTGATGTTAAATCTATTGTTTTACCGAGAATATCGAGATGCTGTTTTTCTGTTTTTATCTTATAAGAAATCGCTTGGCGAAGAAAAAGTTCGAGCCGAGATAATTTCGACCGTTCCTGCGGTAAAGATTTTTCGATGATTCTTGGTAATAATACAGAGAGGTTATTAATATGGATTCTTTCCTTAAATAATTGTTCGCTTGATTTCTGGATAACAGCCTGTTGTATTTTTTGAATTCTGTTTTTTTCTGCCTGTACTTGCTGATCGAGCAGACGAGGGATTCCTTGAGTGACAGTAGAGAGAAGTTTTTCTTCTTTAAGTATGCGTTGTTGCAATAGAAAAGCGATGGTATCACGAAGATATACTCGTTGTTCATCGGCCTTTTGTGTCTGGGAAATTAACCATTCAGCAGCAGCGGTGGGTGTTTTTACTCGTGTGTTAGCGACTTTGTCGATAACGGTTTCGTCTCGATCGTGTCCTATACCCGTCAATATCGGTAACGGGAATTGAGCAATATGCTGAGCTAACAAATAACTATCGAAACAGCTTAATTCTGAAGTTGCTCCTCCACCTCTGATAATGACTACACCGTCGAAATTATCCGCTTGTTCATAAATTTTTTCTAATGCAGCGATAATGGAAGATTCTGCTTGATTGCCTTGCATGACGGCTTGAAAGAGAACGGTGTAAAAAACATACCCTTCGGTATTGTTCTTTAATTGGTTTGTAAAGTCTCCATATCCTGCTGCCGTTCGAGAGGATATTACGGCAATACGTTGTGGAGGAAAAGCCCATGTCAGTTCTTTATTCATGTCGATTACTCCTTCATCGGACAATTGACGTAGAATCTCTGCTCTGTGACGAGCTATATCCCCTAACGTATACGAAGGGTCTATATCATGTACGGTCAAAGTGAGTCCGTATAATTCATGAAAATCTATACTGACCTGAACCAGAACTTTTATACCGGCTCTGAATATTTCTCCGGTTTGTTCTTCAAAATAAGGCTTCAACATCAGGAATGTAGAAGCCCAGATTATTCCTTTTGCCTTTGCGATAATTTGGCCTGAACGACTGTCTTTTTCGGCAAATTCAAGATAACAATGTCCCGAATAATTTTCTCTTGCTTCGCTTATTTCGGCAGAGACCCAGTATCGTTCAGGAAATCCGTCATTCAGTGTTTCCCGAATCATAGAATTCAGTTCGTGTAAAGATATATCTTGAATGGCCATATTATATAAGCTTTGTAAATGTCAGACTTGTGTTTTATTCTGAGTATGTTTTTTTAAGTTATGTTGGTCCGAAATTATTCCACCGCCGATCACCTGATTGCCGGAATAGAATACAGCAGATTGTCCTGGAGTTACGGCAGATACAGGCTCTTTGAATTTAACGACTATATAGTTGTCATCTGTAAAAAATAGAGTTCCCCGAATTGCCGGACTCCGGTAACGGATTCGTATTTGAATCTCTCTGTCGGATATTTGATCGATAGGGATGTTTATAACGGGAGATTCTACAAGCATCTCGGTAGTCAGCAGATCTTCTTTATCACCTAATCTGATCGTATTTTTATACGGATTTATTTTTATTACATAGGCCGGATGTCCGAGAGCTATTTCCAAACCTTTTCTCTGGCCTATTGTATAAAACGGAAAGCCTTTATGCAGTCCCAACTTTTTTCCTTTCTTATCGACGAAAAAACCTTTGCCGACAACTTCATTCAGGTTAGGGATTTGTTGCAAGAGAAAATCTCGATAGTCATTCTCTATAAAGCATACTTCCATGCTCTCTTTTTTTTCGACTTTTTCTTTGAACCCTTTTTGAAGAACGTATGTTTTTATTTCTTCTTTTGTGATATTTCCTAAAGGAAATAATGTTCGGGAGAGTTCTTTCTGTCCGAGTCTCCATAGAAAATATGACTGATCTTTTTTCGGGTCTAAGCCTTTTTCGAGAATATACCTATTCATATTTTGGGTTATGCGTGCATAATGTCCGGTAGCGATGTAATCACATTCTAACCGATCGGCCTCATCAAGCAGATATTTCCATTTGAAATAAAGATTACACATGACACAAGGATTAGGAGTGCGTGCTCGTAGATATTCATTGATAAAAGATTGTACGACCGTTTTTCTGAATTCGTCTCTTACATCGAGTGTATAATGCGGGATGGCGAGTCTTTCTGCTAAAGATCGTGCCTCTAATACGTGGTCGGGTTCTTTTTGTCCGAGAGTGGAAAAATGAGAAGGAATATCCCACATTCGCAGTGTTATTCCCAAAACCTCGTATCCTTGGTCTTGTAACAGCATACATACGGCGGAACTGTCTATTCCTCCGCTCATCCCGACTAATACTTTTTTCTTTTCAGAAAGTTTTGTTGCCATATTTAATCTTTATGGAATTGTAATATGCAAAAATAGAAAACTTTAAACAACTCTTGGAATCTTCTTTACTATAAAGATAAAAAGAAGAGGAGGATAAAATGATTTTTTACTCTACAAAAAAACGCAACAGATTGTTTTTAATCTGTTGCGTTTTTAGGAGAAGTCTAAAAATAGAATTTCCTTTTAAGAGAAGTTCCCTTTAAATATTGTTTATCCGTTATAT
>NZ_CEWDCG010000011.1:0-30293 GCF_982436375.1 Coprobacter sp.
ATTATATTAAATACAGAAATATTTATATCACAATATATTAGTACATCTAAGCAGCTGTCTAAAGAAGTGATCAGCCGGCCCAATTTTCTCTATCGAGATTCCGGTAATTGATTGCTTCGGCAATATGCACCGACAACACATTCTCACTACCGGCCAAATCGGCAATAGTACGGGCGACTTTAAGAATACGGTCATACGCCCGTGCCGACAGACCGAAACGTTTCATGGCATCTTTTAATCGCTCTTTTCCAAGTTCATCGGGCTGAGCAAAACGGTTCAATAATTTTGTATTCATTTGCGCATTGCAATACACCCCCGGAATATCTTTAAACCGTTCTGCTTGAATATCACGCGCTCGTATTACCCTTTCTCTGATTACGGCACTGGGTTCTCCCGGACGGCTATCGGCCATTTTCTCAAAAGGAACCGGAACAATCTCAATTTGTATGTCTATACGATCAAGTAACGGTCCGGAAATACGATTCAAATATTTCAAAACACTGCCGGGAGGACAAATACATTTTTTTTCAGGATGATTGTAATATCCGCATGGGCAAGGATTCATCGAGGCCACCAACATTAAGCTGGCCGGATATTCGATCGAATATTTCGCACGGGAAATAGTTATTTTACGATCCTCCAACGGCTGACGCATTACCTCAAGAACCTGCCTTGAAAATTCAGGCAGTTCATCCAAAAATAAGACTCCGTTATGAGCTAACGAAATTTCGCCGGGCTGAGGAAAAGCACCTCCTCCGACAAGAGCGACACTCGATATAGTATGATGCGGAGCTCTGAAAGGACGTTGAGACAACAAAGAACTCCCCCGCTCCATCTTTCCCGCCACCGAATGTATTTTAGTCGTCTCCAAAGCTTCCTGCAAAGTCAATGGGGGCATAATAGAAGCTATCCGCTTTGCCATCATCGATTTTCCTGCTCCCGGAGGGCCTATCATAATCAAATTATGACCGCCGGCGGCAGCGACTTCAAAAGCTCGCTTAACATTTTCTTGCCCTTTTACATCTTCAAAATCGAGATCAAATTCACATTGCTGCTGATAAAATTCTTTTCGAGTATCGATTACAGTAGGCGACAAAACTCTCTCATCATTAAAAAATTCGATCACTTCACGGATATTCCCGACACCGTAAACATCGAGATTATTTACGACAGCCGCCTCTTTTACATTCGCTTGCGGAACAATGAGCCCTTTAAAACCGTCTTCTCTCGCCTTGATTGCAATAGGCAAAGCCCCCTTTATCGGAAGAATAGAACCGTCCAGAGACAGTTCTCCCATAATCATATACTGTGACAGCTTATCGGGTTTGATCAATTCGGCAGAAGCCAAAATACCGACAGCCAACGGCAAATCATACGCAGAACCCTCTTTCCGAATATCGGCAGGAGCCATATTTATAACAATCTGCCGACGAGGAAATTTATAGCCATTATGTTGAACGGCCGAGACAATACGTTCATGGCTTTCCTTTACAGCCGCATCAGGAAGTCCAACCAGAAAAAAACGGATTCCTTGCGTACAATTCACCTCGATTGTTACGACCAAAGCATCTATTCCCTGCACAGCAGCACCAAAAACCTTTATCAACATGATCCGAGATTTAATTTTTTTCCTTAACAGATTCCAGACTATCTATTCGGGAAACCATTTTATCTATATATTTTTTAAGGTCATCTCCTTCCAACCCGACTTTTTCCAAGCGTCCGGTTTTATCAAGAATCATCGTATATGGAATTCTGGAAATACCTAAATTTCGTGTCGAAGAAGCATTCCACTCTTCAGGCTGAATCAACTGAGTCCATTCAAGAGAGTCGGTTTTTATCCGGTTTCTCCAGCTTTCTTTATCTATATCGAGAGAAATATTTACGACCCTGACTTTATCGTCTTTATATTTAGAATAAATTTCTCTTATATTTTTCATCTCCTCCCGACTTGCCGGATCATAAGATGCCCACCAAGTCACTACTGTCGGAATATCTCGAAAAGTATTTGTCGAAACCGACTCTCCTTTTTCATTTTTCAAAACAGAATAAGGGAAAATCTTTCCTACCGATACTCTCCGTACCTGCTCTATAAAAAGATCTATTTTTGCCAACAACGAAGCCGGTTTTGCTTCAGAAGGCATGATGCGCAACAAAGAATCACATAATTCTACCGTATTCTCATTTAGAAGATATTCATACATGAGAATTATAGAAGCCGGAGAAGCCGGTTTTGCAGAAATCTCGGATTCGGCATCTCTACAAATTTCATTTTCTAATTTTTTCAGATCATCAAAATAAGCAGAATCTTTTTCCCGGGTATAATATTCTTTCCGCTTTTCGGCAATCCTTTGCAATAATGCACCGTTCCGTAACGGCCTGGTATGCTTCATTCCCTTTTATCCGAATCACAAAAGGTCTCTGTACGTCCCCCTCTAAAGAGATGTGATCTCCGTTTTTTACAAATAACTGCATCAACGGAGTATAATCTTCTGTATACAACTGCAAAGAAGTCAACATCTCACTTTCTCCCGTCAGCTCGAATTTACCCGACTGTACCCTGATCGTATCCATTTTAAGCTCTTTCTTATACCTTTCGTGTACGGCATATAAATACTGACCCTCCAAATGAGAAAGATTTCCTTTTACAATATACTTATCTCCAGAACTACATGCCGTCAAGAACAAGAAAAAGGAGAGAAAAAATATGATTATATTTTTCATATATTCATTTATATTGATGACTATCTGCAAATTTACTTTTTTTGTCAACAGCAACAAAAAAAGTCTGTTCAAAGATATACTCGAACAGACTTTCCTCTTATTTTTCTTAGAGACCGTCTAAACCATCAAAGACCGAATGCTTCCTTAACCGCATCCACATAGTCCAGCTTTTCCCAAGTAAAAAGCTCTACTTCTCTGACAACCGGCTTCGGGAAGTATTTTGAAGAAAAAGTCTTGACTACCGTACAAGGCTTACGTCCCATATGACCATAAGCTGCCGTTTCTTCATAAATAGGATTTCGCAATTTCAAACGTTTTTCTATGGCTTTAGGACGCATATCAAAAATAGCGCCTATTCGAGATGCGATTTCGGCGTCACTCAATGCCACATGAGATTTACCGTAAGTATTTACATAAATACTTACCGGCTGAGCAACACCGATCGCATAAGAAACCTGAACAAGAACCTCATCGGATACCCCTGCCGCTACGAGATTTTTGGCGATATGACGGGCTGCATACGCTGCAGAACGATCGACTTTCGAAGGATCTTTTCCTGAAAAAGCACCGCCGCCATGTCCGCCTTTACCTCCGTAAGTATCTACAATAATCTTCCGACCCGTAAGTCCGGTATCCCCGTGAGGACCGCCAATCACGAATTTTCCCGTAGGATTTACATGCAGAATCACCTTATCGTCGAAAAGAGCTTTCAAACGTTCGGGAAGTTTGGCTATTACACGGGGAATCAAGATGTTCTTTACATCTTCAAAAATTATCGATAGCATTTTTTCATCAGCAACCATCTGCGCTTCATGAGTTTGCTCTGTCGGCACTATAAATTCATCATGTTGCGTAGAGATCACAATCGTATGAACCCGGACAGGGACATTATCCTCATTATATTCTATCGTCACCTGAGATTTAGAATCGGGACGCAAATAGGTCATCTCTTTTCCCTCCCGACGAATCGCAGCCAGCTCGATCAACAAGAGATGAGAAAGATCTAATGAAAGCGGCATATAATTGTCCGTTTCATTAGAGGCATATCCGAACATCATCCCTTGATCTCCAGCCCCTTGATTCATTTCATCTTCACGTTCTACCCCACGGTTTATATCTGCAGATTGTTCATGTATCGCAGAAAAAACACCGCAAGAGTCTCCGTCAAATTTATATGCGCTTTTTGTATATCCGATACGGTTTATTACCCGACGGGCAACATCCATCAGATCGACATAAGCATCAGATTTTACTTCTCCGGCAAGTACTACTTGTCCTGTAGTCACCAATGTTTCGCAAGCTACTTTCGAGTTGGAATCATACGCCAAAAACTCATCAAGCAAAGCATCCGATATCTGATCGGCTACTTTATCGGGGTGTCCTTCAGACACCGATTCCGAGGTGAATAAATAGTTCATCTGTTTTTAATTTTAATTTATGCACAACCGTGCTCCATAAAAATATTTATTAAAAAACGGGGAAGGAAATGAATTAAAGCCGGATTCCGTACAACATGGCAGGTCACGCAGTTTTAGCATTTTTTTGTGTGGTTGCAAGCAGCCAAATCCTTCCACATTTATTTCACGGCAAAGATAATGCATTTCCGGCATATAAAAAAGAGTTCCAGGATTTATTGATCACAGAACTCTTTTTTATATCGGTTACAGTCTTGACAATATCTTATTTACTGCCGGGATATGTACATTTTTGCTGTTCTTCATCGGGCAAGAACGGGAACATTCTCTCTAACGGAGACGATACCATCTTACCGTTTTTATCCATCGAAGAAGCGGATTTAGGGAACAACGTTTGTTCCGGGTCCATCGTAATTTCACAAATCATGACTCCCGGAGAAGCTAATACTTCCGCGATTGTATCTTTTAATACTTTCCCTTCTTCATGTATGCGGACAAAAGGTATTCCGTAAGCTCCGGCAATTTTTGCCATATCGGGACATATCACCCCGCTCTGCGGATTACTTCCCGTATATTTTTTATTAAAAAACGACTTCTGTGTAGTTTTTATCGCCAGATAACCTTCATTTTCCAACACAAATATTTTCACCGGAAGATTAAATGTCAGTAACGTCTGCAATTCCTGAATATTCATCTGAATGCTTCCGTCTCCGGTAATCAGTATAGTCCGCCCCGATTTATTGGCGGCGGCAGCACCTATGGCTGCGGGCAAATCATATCCCATAGCAGCACAACCCTGATTGGCAAATACCCTGACTCCCTTGTTTACGTGCATCGCCTGATAAGTAGAGGTATAAGCCGTACCATTACCCGTAACGACAACATCTCCGCTTTTCAATTGCTTAAACAACTCATCGGCAAACACATACGAACTGATATAACCCGGAGTCGAGGGATTGTCTTCGAATACCGTAGGCAGTTCTTTACGACGCTCATTCCCCCAATTTATCCAAGCGGTATAATCCGGGAAAGAGATAGTCGATACCTCCGACTCCATCTCTTTAATAAAAGGATTCAGGTCGGCATGTATCTTCATATCCGGTGTAAACGTAGGTTTCGACATTTCGCAAGCATCGATATCGACCATGATCTTATATGCCGACGGAGCAAATTGTTCATAGGCATATCCGATCTGACGAATACCCAAACGAGTTCCGAGAATAATCAACAGATCGGAATTTTGTACCATTACATTCCCGATCCGGTCACCGCATATTCCCGGTTTTCCGAAAAACAAAGGGTGATCATGCCAAATGATATCATGTCCGCTAATCGCCGTGACTACCGGAATATTCGTTTTTTCTGCTATCCGGATAAAATCATCTACGACTCCGGCCAGTCTCAAACCATTACCGACATAGAAAACCGGACGTTTCGCAGTCTTCAATTTCTCAATGACAGATTTTACCGACTTCTCTATCGGGGTGTACGATCGCTGTTCCAACTCCGACGGATCGAACTCTTTTAAGTTTTCTTCTTCGATAAGAGCAGCTTGTACATCCAAAGGAACATCGATCCAGACGGGACCCGGGCGGCCATGTGTCGCTAAATAGATCGCTTTATCTATATAGTATTTTATATCATTCGCATCCGTAATCATCTCGGCAAACTTTGTGATCGGCTTCACAATATCGATAATATTTGCTTCCTGATCACCCAATTGCCGCAAATGCAAATCCGGACAAGCATGTATCGTCGTACTCTGTTTTACCTGACCCGAAATATAAATCGCCGGAATAGAATCTGTCCATTGTCCCAAAACTCCGGTTACGGCATTTGTTCCTCCAGGACCTGTCGTTACATTCGTCACACACAATTTGCCCGAAGCGCGATAATACCCTTCAGCTGCAATCGCCGAGGCCTGCTCATGATGATTACAAATATACCGAATATCGGGATTTCGTCCGATAGAGTCATTCAAGTGCATCGCACCGCCACCCGTAACTAAAAAAACATCTGTGATACCGTGTTTCTCTACTAAATACTTAAACAAAAAATCACTGGTCTTAATCATAGTACAAAGGTTTTATTTATCAAATAACAATACATTTTTATCAATCTCATCACGATGAGCGGCATACCACTCGTATAATTGTTCTACGGATTTTTCTATCGGAGTAAACCGAATATCGGGTATTTCTTTTTTCAAACGGGAATTATCGCCACTATATTCCGATCCCATACCTTCTTGCCCAACTAATATCGGCAACTCTTTTCCGGATATCCCGACCACCATACGTGCCAGATCATATAATGAAACGACCTGATCGGGAACAACATTATATGCTTTATATCGAGGTGTGTTTTCGATAAAATGATCTATAACCGAAGGCAGATCATCTACATACAAATAACTGAATCGCCTATTCTGACGCAATGTGACAGGAAGATCATACAACGTTTTACAAATGGCATTGGAAATAAAGCGAATCGCATAATCTTCATACTTCCCGAAAATTCCGAACAGTCTCAGATCATATATATTGCTGCTCTTTTCAATTACCTTTTCACACACATACTTACAATATCCATGTTCATCGGCCGGCAAGAAACGCGTATATTCATCTTCTTTCATAAGCGGACGGTAGTACCGTAAATCATAAATAGCACCCGACCCGAGTACGAGCATTTTCTGATACCGGTCAGAATACCGTTCCAGATTAAAAAACATACGTGTATTCGAATAAAATATATTACTCAGATCTTTTGCATTACGATGATTCGGTTTTACAGCCGAATGGATAACGATATCGATCTGATGCTCATCAAAATACCGGGCTACCGCATCTTCATCGCACAGATTGAGATCTTTACTTCCGGGAGTCAACAAATTATATTTCTGCGCAAGAAAACTCTCTTTGAGATTCTTCCCTATAAAACCATTTCCTCCCGTAAGCAAAACAGTTTTAACGGGCATGACAAAATTCTCCTATCTTTTCGATCATAAAATCAAGCATTTTCCGAGTCATTCCGGGATAAACGCCAATCCAGAAAACATCGCTCATAATCGCATCGGTATTTGTCAGATCTCCGCAAACACGATACCCCTCTTTTTTCGTACGCATCTCATCGAAACAAGGATGTTTAATCAAGTTTCCGGCAAACAGCATTCGTGTTTGTATGCCGTTTTTCTCTAAATAATCGACAATTTCATTACGAGTAAATCCGGCATCTTCTCTTACGTTGATAACAAAACCGAACCAGCTCGGATCAGAATTTTCGGTCGGTTCGGGCAATATCAGCTTATTACCGTAAACCGATAATTTTTCTCTCAGATATTTCCAATTCTGTTTACGGGCATCTATGATAGCCGGCAATTTTTGCAATTGAGCACACCCGATTGCAGCCTGCATATCGGTAACCTTCAGATTATATCCGAAGTGAGAATAGACATATTTGTGATCATACCCCAACGGTAATTCACCGAATTGCTGTGTAAAACGACGTTTGCAAGTATCGTCTTTCCCCGAATTGCAATAACAATCACGCCCCCAATCCCGGAACGATTCTATAATACGTTTCAATTGCAGGTTATTCGTATATAAAGCACCACCCTCACCCATTGTCATGTGATGAGGAGGATAAAAGCTCGAAGTACCTATATCTCCGATCGTACCGGTATATTTCCACTCCCCATCGATAAAATAACGAGAGCCCAGGGCATCGCAGTTATCTTCGATAAGCCATAATCCATGCTTATCGCAAAATTGCTTGACAGCCGCTATGTCGAAAGGATTACCGAGTGTATGGGCAACCATAACAGCCTTCGTCTTATCCGAAAAAGCATCCTCCAACTTAGTTACATCGATATTGTATCCGGGAATTGTCACATCTACGAACACAGGAACAGCACCAAACTGGATTACAGGAGTCACAGTTGTCGGAAATCCGGCAGCTACCGTAATCACTTCGTCACCCCTCTTAATTCGGCGATCTCCCAATTTCGGAGATGTCAAAGTCATAAACGCCAATAAATTCGCAGATGAACCTGAATTTGTCAACGAGCAAAAGCGAACATTCAAGAATTGAGCCATCTCTTTTTCAAAACGGGCAGCATATCTTCCGGTCGTCAGCCAAAAATCCAATGAAGAATCGACCAAAGCACACATTTCTTCATCATTGAAAAACCGCCCTCCGTAAGAGATCTTATCTCCCGGCTCGAAATCTTTCTTTTTACTTTCAAATTCTTCCTGATAATACTCCTTTACCAGCTGTATGATTTGTTCTCTTTTTGTACTCATATTTTGATTTTAGTTATTTACTTACTGAAGAAATATTGTATCTGTTGTTCTGTCAAATCAGAAATGAATCCTTTATCCTGATAATATGTTTTATACCATTGCAACGTCAGCTCCAGCGCTTCCCGGGCATTCATAGCGGGTTTCCATCCCAATTCGGCTTTAGCCAAAGAAATATCCAGTTTTAACAGCCCGGCTTCATGAGGTGCTGACAGATTTTGTTCCACTCGATATTTGCCGATTCCCCAAATATCTGTCGCCAAAGCTGTCATCTGTTCGACTGTAAGCGTATCTTCCGGATTAGGTCCGAAGTTATAAGCATTGGACAAATCGGCATACCGAACCGATGCAAGATAACCTAACAACAAATATCCGCCTAACGGCTCTAAAACATGTTGCCACGGACGAACGGCCGCCGGATTACGAAGTACAATCTCCTCTCCCTTATGCAATGCCCTGACAATATCCGGGACGAGACGATCTTTCGCCCAATCTCCTCCACCGATCACATTTCCGGCACGGGCACTTACGATCGCTTTTTTATGATCATTATGACTTTTCCTGTTAAAGAACGAATTTCGATAAGAGTCGATAACCAGCTCCGCACAAGCCTTGCTTGCACTATACGGATCATATCCTCCTAAACGGTCGTTTTCCCGGTACGGAAAATTCCACTCGTTATTATGATATACTTTATCTGTAGTTATCAGAATCGCCGTACACGGCTTATTTATCTTACGGACAGCATCTAGAACATGCGCAGTGCCGATTGCATTAACGCCGAAAGTTTCTGCAGGAATATCGTAAGAAAGACGGACTAACGGTTGCGCCGCAAGATGAAAAACCACATCTGGAGCAAAATCCTCTATTTCACGGATGAGTTTCTCTCGATCCATAATATCTCCGAACACAGATGTACAAAGCTTGTCTATCTCAAGGGCACTATACAAATCAGGATCTGTAGCCGGAGGAAGAGCATAACCCTTTATTTCCGCACCTGCCATCGATAAAATCTTTACCAACCAGCTTCCTTTAAATCCCGTATGACCGGTAATAAAAACTTTTTTCCCGCTATAAAATGAAAGATATGCTTTTCCCGAATTCATTTCTGATTTAATTTCATTAATTTCTTTGCATGAATGTTGCCCGGCAAAGCCATCCGGACCTTGTGACAAATATACGAAGTAAATATATAAAAAAACTTTCGATTGTCCTAAAATTAATGAGATGAAGTACTTTTACGAACAAAAATGTTTCCTTTCAGAAAAACATCTTTATCTCGAAACTCCTACCTACACTCGCCCTTTTATCCATTTTGCCGTATAAAAACGCAAAGCAAACCATAAATGTAAAAACATAACCGGTATGCGTCCGTAATATTTGACCATAATATTATAGCGTTCTTTTAAAGAGGCTTTGTGATTACGAGTCGTAACACCCTCATTCAGATAATCGATCAAAGTCAAGTGCGTATTCCATAACGTACCCGCTCTTTTCATACAACGGATGCACCAATCAAAATCAGAAGAGAAGCGATAAGAAAGATCATAATCGGGAGCAAGCGTCCGTTTTGCAATAAAAGCCTGATGACATACCAACATTCCCATACGGAAACTTTTCCAATTAAGTGTTTCCGGGGTTTTCAATCTTCTCATTCCCAAAAACTCCCGCTTATCATTTACAAGAGCTGTCTCTCCGTATATGACGTCAGGACGGGAACTCCCTATCGAAACCGCAATATCCGCTAAAGTATTTTCCGAATGAAAAGTATCTCCGGCATTTAAGAAAATAAGATATTCTCCCTTTGCCAGATGCATTCCTTTGTTCATCGCATCATATAAACCCTTATCCGGTTCACTGATAAACACTGCCAAACAATCTTTTCGAGACCGCAAAAAATCTACCGTTCCGTCTTTCGAATCACCATCCACGACAATATACTCATAATCGGTAAAAGATTGTCCGACGACACTTCGAAATGTGGTTTCAATTGTCTCGGCAGCATTATAAGTTATCGTTATTATCGAAAACAAGGGTTTCATATTATTTTTATTTTCTTAATTGATCTTTAACAAACAAATCGTGATATAAATCGAGATATTGCCGGACAATGACATCCCGTGAAAAACATCGCTTTATCTTATCGATACACTTTTTCCTTATTTCGGGATTCGTATGGTCCAAAACCCAGTCCATTCCCTCTACAAAGTCCGAAGTAAAAGGATACGTCACTAAATATCCATTTTCCAAATGGTCTATTATGTCAGTCTGTCCACTGCTATTAAATGCCACCACAGGTGTTCCGCAAGCCATAGACTCCGCTAAAGTCTGCCCGAATGTCTCATAATGTGATGGCATAACCGTAACATCTGCAGCACTATATATTCGGGCGAGATCTTCAGAATTGCCGATTTCTCCCAAATAACGATAATTACAAGGAATATCTTTTAGAAAGTCTTTGTCCCTTTTTATTTCTCCGAACAGAAAAAGATTTATCTCCCGACAATACTTTGAGTCTTTCAAAGATTGTTTCAGCAGCTTAAACCCTTTATTTTCGTCATTCAATTTTGCAGCTCCGAACACAACCACCTTACTATTATCAGAAATCCCCAGACTCATACGCACCTTTTCTCTGTCTCTCGGATAAAACACTTCTGTATCGATAACGTTGGGTATAACAAAAATTTTATTGGTCTCCATCAGAACGCTTTCTCCAGCTCTTTTCGCCAACCAACGACTGACACTCGTAAAAACAATATCCGGATTTCTCAGAAACTGTTTCTTCAACCAAACCTTATAGGAAAGATCGAATGCTCCCGGATATTGCAAATAAGGACATTCCCTGCAAATCGACATAAAACGGTCACAAGAACGGGCATGATGACAAATCGATGTACAATACCACATATCATGCATCGTAAACACCATCGGTTTTCCAAGTTTAATCAGTTGATGTATATTCTGAAGAGATAAAAATCCTTGATTAACCCAATGTAAATGAATAATATCGGCCTCCCGGATGACCGGAAGAGCGGAAATATCCGTTCCCGAATCGGCAATAGATACAGCAAATAAATTTTTCCGGGAAAAACCATTCTTTATAAAAATAGAAAATCGTTCTTTATAAAAATGAAAACGATTCTTCAGCCGTTTCCAACGCGTATCAAAAGGTGTTATTACCGTAGGATCATCAGAAGTTTTATAAGCCGTCAACAACATCACATCCACCCCTTCTTTCAATAAAGCCTCTTTCAAACGGTAACAGGCAATTGCAGCTCCGCCTTTACGCTCATATGTACTAACGAGAACAACTTTCATATTTAGACTTTCCCCTCTTTATCTATGCAAAAAATTTAATATCCGAACCCTTATTTTGTTATAATACGAGTTATCGAAACGATAAATACGAGCCAACATCTCCCGGGCATTCTTGTTTTCTTGTAGCAAAGACAATTTCTCTACCTTAACCTGCCCCGTATATAAATCCGTCGCAAATAACCCATATTTATCGCAATGCGTTCCCGTTCCGTCAAAACCGATATTCGTGACCAGCGACCGACCGCTGTTTAATGACAACTTTCCCTTTAAAAAAATAGAAGCATTCCAACGAATTGCCCAAGAATTATTTTTGCCGACTATCTGCTCTCTGAGCATCCGGGTAAAATGATAAGCTCCGCCAAAATCGAATTTACGAGTCAAGTTCCGGGCTTCTAATTCTCGAAGCAATTTTTCCCCGTCCGGTTCAAACAAATCCCAACCCCGTTTCCAAGTGCCCCACCCCCAGCTATTTGCAAAGCTCAGCAAAAAAGTTTCCGGAAATGGTTCTTTTCCTTTAAGCAAATGCCCATTTACATTTACGATATTCTCCTCATCTTTGTAAGTTTCCAAAGCTTCATTCATAAAAGTAAGAAACCATGGGGAGACGATCAGGTCATCTTCCAGGACAATGACTCGACCATATTTCTCGACCAAATCGGTAACCCCTGAAATAATATTCGAAGCTAATCCTTTGTTCTCAGGTTGCTCTACGATATGCAGTCGTTTAAATCCCTGAATATTCCGTATATACTCCCGTACCGACCGCACATTTTTTTCTTGACCGCAATCTTTTGCCCCGTCAGAAAAAATAAACAGTTCGCTCTTATCCGCCAAAAAATTCTTTTGTAGAGACTCTATACAATACCGTACATGTCGAGGACGGTTATATACAAAAAGAGCAATCGGAGCGATTTGCATATTCAAAATGTTTTTATTTTCCGTTTGTCAAAACTTTCTTTTTAAATAACTGAAGGCATTCGTGCCACATTTCTAACCGGAATAAACGTGCCGCAATAATATAAAGCAGTCCGAATGTTCCGGAAATCGTAACAAGCAACAACCATCGGTCTTGAAAGACCAGATAATAAAGGGACGACATTGCCGCAATTACCAAAGATATAGATAAACAGGGAAATATATCGAAAAAAAATGATCCCATTGTATAATTTACATACTTATGTGCTAAAAACATCGTTGCAATCAAAGAACAAAGGGTATAAACCACCCATAACCACATCAATGCCATTATACTGTATTTAAAACAGACAAGTATTCCTATTATGAAAAAAATCTTTTTAAAAATCTCCATCTTCAAATTGATATCCGACCTCCCTACGGCATTGAATAAATCGTAATATAAAATTATAAAAGGCGAAAATGCTCCCGAAATACACAATACCTGCATGAGAGGAATAGAAGGCGCCCATTTTTCAGGAAGCAATATGGATATAAGAGGCTGCGAAACCAGCATCAATAAAAACATAATCGGAAAAATTATAAAAGACACCGTCCGGATATACTTCCCGAAAACACGTATCATTCGCTCTCTGTCATCATTAATCGAAGACAATACCGGAAAAGCAACGCTCCTAAAAATATTGGCAATCAATGCCGAAGGCATATCCTGAAATTTATTAGCCTGATTATAATAACCGACCGCTTGTGTCGAATAACCTTTTCCGATCAACCACGGGTATATGTTATTGAATATCGTATTCAGTACCCCCGTACCTATCAGACTCGAACTATATCCGAAGAATTCTTTCATCGAGGCAACTCTGAATATCCACTTCGGTCTCCAGCGTCCGTAAATCCACAACAAGACAGACTTTACAATCGCCATTCCTAAAGACTGTATGACTAAAGCCCAGACTCCCCAACCCATGAATGCGGTAATGACAGCAAACACCGAAGAACAAAACAGAGAAATAATATTTATACGTGCCAGTTGCGTAAATTGAATATATTTTATCAAACGAGTTTGCTGAATCATGCCGAATGCCAGAAAAACAATACTCAAAAACGAAACCCGTGCAACCGCCGCTAACCCCGGAACTCCCGAATAACTCTCGATGAACGGTGCTAAAGCGAAAAGGATGAGATAAAAGATAAGGCTGACTCCGATATTGAAATAGAAAATAGTACTATAATCGGCATCGGTCGCCTCTTTTTTACGAATCAGAGCAGATCCGAATCCACTGTCTATAAGAATACTCGACAAAGCGACAAATACAGCCAATAACGCCATCTTCCCCAAATCGACCGGATTCAAAGGAATAGCCAGAATTATACCTGTTACAAAGTATAAAAACTGCTGACCGAATTTATCGACAAAACTCCAAATAAGAGCTGTCAATGTTTTCTTTTTCAAGTTATCCGACATATCTCGATGCCTACATGTTTCATGTTGAATAAAAAATCCCCAAAGAGGGAAAACTAAAACTTCTCCGGGGATTTATTAATATTTAGATTCCTCCTGAATTTTCCGATAAAAAATTCAAACAAGGCCTCTCTTAAACGAAAATATTATGGTTTATCTTACTTCCGATCCCGGTTTTACATGCTGTTCCGGTTCTACAACAACCAATTTGCCGTCAGCATCTTCAGCAGAAAGAATCATTCCCTGCGATTCGATGCCTTTCAATTTACGAGGCGCCAGATTAGCGACAAAACAAACCTGTTTTCCCACCAAATCTTCAGGATTATAATGTTTCGCTATTCCCGAAACAATAGTACGCCCTCCTAAACCATCATCGATTTTAAATTGCAAAAGTTTATCCGCCTTAAGTACTTTTTGACATTCCAAAACCTTGCCTACCCGAATATCCAATTTCATAAAATCTTCGAAATCGATATTTTCCCTAACAGGAGCGGCCTGATGATTTTTCAGCTCATTCGCTTTTTTCGTATCTAACAGTTTTTGTACTTGAGCCTCAACTTGAGCATCCTCAATTTTTTCGAACAAAAGAACAGGCTGGTTCAACTGCTGCCCTTCAGGTAAGATATCGGTATTCCCCAACAAGTTCCATTCGGCATGAGTCATATTCAACATATCTCTCAACTTCTTGGCAGAAAAAGGAAGAAACGGCTCGAATGCAATCGCCAGATTAGCAGAAATCTGCAATGCCAAATTCAAAATCGTAGAGACACGAGGCATATCGGTCTTCGCCAATTTCCAAGGTTCTGTATCTGCCAAATATTTATTACCGATACGGGCAAGATTCATCGCCTCTTTCAGGGCATCACGGAAACGGTAATTCTCCAAATAATTTTCAAGTTCGACCTTTACTCCGGCAAATTCGTCAAGCGTCTCTTTATCATACTCGGTCAACTCTCCGCAAGCCGGGACTTTTCCTCCAAAATACTTATGTGTAAGAACCATTGCACGGTTCACAAAATTCCCTAATACGGCAACCAACTCATTGTTGTTTCGTGCCTGAAAGTCTCTCCAAGTAAAATCATTGTCTTTCGTTTCCGGAGCATTTGCAGTAAGAACATAACGCAGCACATCTTGCTTACCCGGGAAATCGACCAAATACTCATGCAACCATACCGCCCAATTACGAGATGTAGAAATTTTGTCTCCTTCAAGATTTAAAAATTCGTTTGCAGGGACATTTTCCGGAAGAATAAAACTCCCTTCGGCTTTCAACATCGCCGGGAATACGATACAGTGAAAAACAATGTTATCTTTTCCTATAAAATGAACCAACTTCGTCTCCGGATCTTTCCACCAGCGTTCCCAACTATCGGGCAACAACTCTTTCGTATTGGAAATATAACCGATAGGAGCATCGAACCAAACGTATAATACTTTGCCTTCAGCGCCTTCTACCGGAACAGGAACTCCCCAATCAAGATCCCGGCTAACGGCACGAGGCTGCAACCCCATATCGAGCCAAGATTTACATTGACCGTAAACATTCGATTTCCATTCCTTATGATCCTCCAGAATCCATTTACGCAAAAAATCTTCATATTTATCGAGAGGCAAATACCAATGTTTCGTTTCCCGCAATACCGGAACACTGCCGCTGATTGCCGATTTCGGATTGATCAGATCCGTCGCATTCAGAGATGTTCCGCAGGCTTCACATTGATCGCCATAAGCCCTTTCATTCTTACAATGCGGACAAGTACCGGTAATATAACGGTCGGCAAGGAACTGCTTAGCCTCTTCATCATAATACTGCTCCGTCGTCTTCTCGATAAAAACTCCCTTGTCATACAATTTCCGGAAAAACTCGGAAGCTGTTTTCGTATGAATATCGGAAGAGGTACGGGAATATATGTCGAAAGAAATTCCAAACTCTTCAAACGATTTTTTTATTATCGAATGATACCGATCGACTACATCTTGCGGAGTGATACCTTCAGCTTTAGCCTTCAAGGTAATAGGTACTCCATGCTCATCCGATCCGCCGATATGGATCACCTCTTCTCCTTTGAGACGCAAATATCGGGTATAAATATCAGCAGGAACATATACACCAGCCAGATGCCCGATATGCACAGGGCCGTTAGCATAAGGCAACGCTGTAGTTACGAGAGTACGTTTGAATTTCTTTTCCATTGGTTTATATGATTTTATCTTTTCCTTTTTCAAAATGATTTGCAAATATACGATTTTTGTCGCAATGCGATAAGAGGAAAAAGTAAAATCGCTATCTTTGAACGAATATATATGCAATTTTTTGCTAAATCATCTGAAATAAAGAATTTTATATATTATGATCAATAGAGAATTGATTGCTCCGGAAAGTATTGTGATCATAGGAGGATCGAATAATACGCAAAAACCCGGAGGAAAGATTATTCGGAATCTGCTGGAAGGAAAATTTCCCGGGAAATTATATGCAGTAAACCCGAAAGAAACAGAGGTACAAGGTATTCCCTGTTTTCCCGACATAACATCATTGCCAAACACAGAACTGGCGATATTAGCCGTTCCGGCAGCAGCTTGCCCCTCTATTGTAGAAGAGCTGGCTTCGACCCGCAATACCAAAGCATTTATTATTATATCGGCCGGATTCGGAGAAGAAACTCATGAGGGGCTCCTATTAGAACAGGAAATTTTAAAGACTGCGAATAAATACGAGGCATCGCTAATCGGACCGAATTGCATAGGTTTGATGAACCGTCACCACCGGAGCGTATTCACTCTGCCGATTCCCGAACTCGATTCCCGAGGTGTCGATCTGATATCGAGTTCTGGAGCTACTGCCGTATATATCATGGAGTCCGCTATCGGCAAAGGACTGCGGTTCAATTCTGTATGGTCGGTCGGAAATGCACCGCAGATCGGAGTCGAAGATGTCTTGGAATATCTTGACCGCACTTATATTCCGGGAGAATCCACACCGATCAAAATCCTTTATATCGAAAACATCAAAGACCCCGACCGTATGCTCTTGCATGCCTCCTCTCTAATTCGGAAAGGATGCAAAATAGCTGCAATAAAATCGGGATCATCAGAATCGGGAAGTCGTGCAGCCTCTTCACATACCGGAGCTATGGCAAGCTCGGATTTGGCTGTCGAAGCACTCTTCCGTAAAGCCGGAATCGTTCGCTGTTTCAGCCGTGAAGAACTAACGACCGTCGCATGCGTTTTTAATTTAAAAGAAATCAAAGGCCGCAATTTCGCCATTGTTACACATGCCGGAGGTCCGGCCGTAATGTTGACCGATGCTCTTTCTAAAGGGGGAATGCATGTTCCTGAACTTTCGGGAGAGGCTGCACAAAAACTAAAAGAAGAGCTTTATCCCGGAGCTTCGATCGGAAACCCGATCGACATCTTGGCTACAGGAACTCCCGAACATTTGGAAAAAGCTATAGACTTTTGTGAAAATACTCCCGAAATAGATGCAATAGCCGTTATCTTCGGTAGTCCGGGACTGGTAAAAGTTTACGATGCCTATGATGTGTTGCACCGAAAAATGGAAGAATGCAGCAAACCGATATTCCCTGTGCTCCCATCCGTAGTAACCGCCGGGAAAGAAGTTGAATATTTCCTGAATAAGGGACATGTCAATTTTTCGGATGAAGTCGCTTTAGCAACTGCTGTCGCACGAGTATTCAATGCTTCGAAGCCGACCAATGGCGGAATAGAATTATACGGGGTAAACGTACCGGAAATACGCAGGATTATCGATGACATAGGAGAAAACGGGTATCTTCCGCACAATCATGTCCAGTCTCTGTTCTCTGCCGCCGGAATTCCAATAGTCCCAGAAATCGTTTCTTCTTCGAAAGAAGAGCTTCTTAAAAAAGCCAGACAATTAGATTTTCCTTTAGTCGCAAAGGTAGTAGGACCTGTCCACAAGTCCGATATAGGAGGAGTAGTTCTTAATATTCAATCGGAAGAGCATCTCGCTTTCGAATTTAATCGGATGATGAAACTTCCCGAAGTAACCGCAATAATGGTACAACCGATGTTACAAGGAAAAGAACTTTTCGTAGGAGCAAAGTACGAGCCTCATTTCGGACATGTCATCCTTTGCGGGTTAGGAGGAATTTTTGTAGAGATATTAAGAGACATCGCTTCGGGATTAGCACCTTTAAGTGAAAACGAAGCTCTCTCTATGATTCGCTCCCTGCGTGCTTACAAAATGTTTCGGGGAGTCAGAGGTGAAGCTCCAATCGATGAAATCCAGTTTGCCGAAATCATCGTCCGTCTATCTACATTATTGCGTTTCGCTACAGAAATAAAAGAGATGGATATCAATCCGCTTTTGGCAACTAAAAAAGGTATTATTGCGGTAGATGCCCGCATCCGAATCGAGAAAGAGGCAAAAAACAAATAAATTTCTATGCGGCGGAGAAAAATGTCCTATTTTCTCCGCCGCATAGAAATCAGTTATTTTTCTTTTTTAACCGCAACTCATACAAATCTTGACGACGATCTTTCAGATTGCGGACACTTCCATAAGTATGCAGTTCACTCAATAAATCCAAATCAACATCTGAAATCAATATCATTTCAGTATTCGGAGTTGCTTCTGCCCGTTTCCCGTCATTCGGGAAAGCAAAATCACAAGGAGTAAATACCCCTGATTGAGCATACTGTATATCCATATTATGCACTCTCGGAAGATTTCCTACGCTTCCGGCAATCGCAACAAAACATTCGTTTTCTATCGCCCGGGCTTGAGCACATACTCTCACTCGGGAATATCCCGTCTGCGTATCCGTAAGGAAAGGCACAAACAGAATCTGCATTCCTTGGTCAGCCATTAAACGGGACAATTCAGGAAATTCGACATCGTAGCATATCAATATGCCTATACGTGCACAGTCTGTCTCAAAAGTCTTCACCATGCTACCACCGGTCAACCCCCAACTCTTGATTTCATCCGGAGTAATATGCACTTTTTCATACATATCGTAACTCCCGTCTCTCCGGCACAGAAATCCGACATTATACAAGCCGTCTTCTTTAATTAACGGCATACTTCCGGTAATTATATTTATATTATAACTGATAGCCAGATTGATAAACCTGTCGCGAATCTCATTGGTATATTGCGCCAAAGAACGAATAGCTTCCGATTCTCCCAAATGATTGAACTTTGCCATCAACGGTGCATTGAAATATTCGGGGAATAATACAAAATCGCTTTTGTAATCCGATACGGCATCCACAAAAAACTCGACTTGTTCAAAAACATCATCTATGCTCTTATAGGGACGCATCTGCCACTGTACCAAACCTATTCGCACATTAGTTTTCGTTACTTTAAAGTCTTGGGTCGGTGGAGTATAATAAATATTATCCCATTGCAACAAAGTGGCATAATGCTTAGACTCCTCATCATTAGGCAGATAATTTGTCATTACCTTGCGCACATGAAAATCATTCGAAAGCTGAAAAGTCAGTACAGGATCATAAATCTCCTTCATTTTGACTTTCTGGATATACTCTTTCGGACGCATATCCGCAGCATATTTATGGTAATTCGGAATACGGCCTCCGAACATGATCGCTTTCAAATTAAGCCGTTCGCACAACTCTTTGCGATAATCATACATACGACGTCCTAAACGCAACCCTCGATAGTCGGGGTGGATAAATACTTCTATCCCGTATAAAATATTTCCGTTAGGATTATGAGTATCAAAAGTCTCGTTTCCGGTAACCCTTGCATACGTATGATCGTTTTTTACCAAATCATAATCAACGATTATAGAAAGAGCACATCCGACGATTTTCTCATCGACAACCGTTACAAACTGCCCTTCCGGAAAAATAGCGATCAGTTTTTCAATCTGCTGGTGAGTCCAAAAAACATCCGATCCGTCAGAGTAAACCCTGCGGAACGACTGAGACAATTGAGTATAATCTGAAATCTGTAAATTGCGAATTTCTACCTTATTGATCTTGTGGGAAAGTTCCATATCAAAGATTTTAAAAAACGAACGCAAAGATATGAATTTGTCTGTCAAAAAAGATATCTTTTTTATTCTCTTTTTAGAGCGAGAAACCTCCATGATAATTTCTTTGAAAGATATACTGACAAGTAAAAACGAAAAAAAAGGCTGAAAGAAAACAAAAAAATGACTTGATAATATTTTTTGTCGGAAAATTTAGACAAGCTATTAGACTCTAACTTAACTTTTAGTCCGGAATATCCGCGATATTTTGTAACTTTGCAAAGAATGTCTTTTTAATAAAACCGAAAAAAGAATATGAACCCGCACAAATACTCCGATGTAATCACCTCTACCGTAGAACAGCTATCGGAATACGAGTCTTTCAAGACTCTATGCCATCAACATCATGACGGAGAACCGATGCCTTCAGAAAAAGTTTTACACGAAATTATCGAATTGTGCAGGTCTTTGATTTTTCCGGGCTATTTCGGACATTCTACAATCAACCGTCGTACAATTTCATATTATGTCGGTGTAGGTACGGAACGTTTGTTCGAACTATTGACCGAACAGATACTGGCAGGTCTTTGTTTCGCTTGCGACCGCAAAAAATACACCAGTCTTGAAAATATGCGGGAATCGGCAAACGAGAAATCGGCAGAGTTTATCAAATCCCTGCCCGAACTACGCCGTCTGCTGGCTACCGATGTGATCGCTGCTTATAACGGAGATCCGGCAGCGGAGAGTTACGGAGAAGTCATATTTTGTTACCCTGCAATACGGGCTATCAGCAATTACCGCATTGCTCACTGTCTTATTCAATTGGGAGTACCGCTTATTCCTCGAATGATTTCCGAAATGGCTCATTCCGAAACAGGTATAGATATACATCCGGCCGCTACAATCGGAGAATATTTCACTATCGATCACGGAACGGGAGTCGTTATCGGAGCAACTGCAATTATAGGCAATAACGTGAAAATTTATCAAGGAGTAACTCTCGGTGCAAAAAGTTTCCCTCTTGACGAAAACGGGAATCCGATCAAAGGTATTCCCCGACATCCGATTATCGGGAACAATGTCATTATTTACTCCAATGCCTCTATTTTAGGCCGCATTACAATCGGAGAAGGCGCTACGATCGGCGGTAACATCTGGGTTACGGAAAACGTTGAACCCGGAGCTCGCATTTTACAACAAAAAGCAGAAAAATAAATACGCAAATATAAAGTTTTATCAGGGTGAAAAACGAGAAATTTGAAATTATCGCTAAAACATTGCAAGGGTTAGAGGATATTCTGGCTCAAGAAATTGCCGAACTTGGCGGAGAAGATATCGAAATCGGCAAACGCATGGTATCTTTCAAGGGGGATAAACAGCTTTTATATAAAACGAATTTATGTTGTCGGACGGCATTGCGTGTTCTCAAACCGATTTTCTCATTTACTGCATCCGATACAGATGAGGTTTATGAAAAAATCAAGTCTTTCGACTGGCATCAATATCTGTCTCCCGAACAAACATTCTCTATCGAATCTGTCGTTTTTTCGGAAGAATTTAAACATTCGAAGTTCGTCACCTATCGTGCTAAAGATGCTATCGCCGACTTTTTCATGGAAAAAACAGGTAAACGCCCGTCGGTCCGGCTCAACAATGCCGATCTCATATTGAACCTGCATATTGCGCACAACACCTGCACTCTATCTCTCGACAGTTCCGGAGAATCACTACACAAAAGAGGATACAGAGTCGCACAAACCGAAGCTCCCATTAATGAAGTTTTGGCAGCCGGCCTTATTCTTAAATCGGGATGGAAAGGTGAAAAAAATTTCATAGACCCCATGTGCGGTTCAGGAACGATCTTGATCGAAGCCGCCCTGATCGCAACAAATACAGCACCGGGAATCTATCGGAAAGACTTCGCATTCGAACGGTGGAACGATTACGATGAAGAGCTTTTTGACTCTCTTTATAATGATGACAGCAACGAAAAAGAATTCAATTTCAAGATTTACGGTTCTGACATTTCACCCAAAGCTATTGCTATCGCCCGAGAAAATATAAAAAGCGCCGGAATGGCTAAGTATATCGATCTGCAGGTAAAACCTTTTCAACAATATACCGAAGCACCCGAAAACGGGATATTGATAACAAATCCTCCTTACGGAGAACGCATCTCGTCAAAAGACCTGTTGGGATTATATGAAATGATAGGTTCTCAGCTTAAACACATATTCAAAGGCTATGATGCTTGGATTATCAGTTATCACGACGAATGTTTCAATAAAATAGGCTTGAAACCCGCTATTTGCATAAATATGATGAACGGTTCATTAGAATGCGAATACCGGAAATACGAAATTTTCGAAGGTAAATATAACGACTTCAAACGCGAGACAGGAGGATTCAAGGAGAAAAAGAAAGACAGTGAATCTACCGAGTTCAAGAAACGGGAATATCGCTTCAAAGAAAGGAACAATGAAAAGGCAGAAAAGCGTTTACCTTATCGAGACAAAGAACCTTTCACCAAAACAGAGACCCGTTTCAGAAAGAAAAAAGACGATTTCGAGAAACAGCCGGAAAATAAGAGAGAACGGAAAGACAGCAGCATTCCCGAATGGCATGGAGAAAAAGCCGTGAAAAAGTTCGTCACATTCAGACAGCCCTCTATCGGCCGCACTCCTTCCGAAGATAATCGTCCCGGCTGGAAAAAGCTTCGAGACAAGAACCTTGCACGGAAAGAAAAAGAACAGATGAAAAAATCACGTAAAAGGAATTATCCCGATAAGTAACAAATAAAAATGATTTTTTGAATGAAACTCCGTTTTTTATTTATATTAGCAATCACTCAATTTATGGCTGTATCGGCTCAACTTAAAGAATTTTCACTCGATAACCTGATGCCCGGAGGCAAAACTTATGCTCGATTCGTGCCGAAAAATATAAAGCAACTACAATTTCTCGGAGAAAATTATATTTATCAAAAAGGTGATTCTATAATGATCGTAAAACCGGGAAATCATAAAGAAAAAGTTCTTGTTACCGTAAAGGATATAAACCGATTTATTGTGGAAAAAGGTCTGAAACCTGTCGGACCGATGCCCAAAATATCAGTGTGGGAAGACGGAAAAGAAAACGGAATATCGTTTTTACATGATAAGCATTTTATCCATTTATCTGCTGACGGCAATTCTATCGAGCAGCTCTATCCATTGGAAAAAGGAGACACCGATTTCGACTTTGACCCGCACAAACGTCAATATGCCCTGACCAATGAGAACGGGCTATATATTATATTGCCAAACGGAGAACGGATAACCGTTGGTAAAGATTCGAACGGCTATATTTCGATGGGAGCAAATAACGTACACCGGAATGAATTCGGGATCAAGAAAGGTACTTTTTGGTCTCCGGAAGGAAATGCTCTTGCATTTTACCGGATGAATGAAACCATGGTAGGCGACTATCCATTAGTAGATATTTCGGCAAGAGAAGCTAAATTGAAAAATATCAAATACCCGATGGCAGGCATGCGGAGTCACGAAGTAACAGTCGGTGTTTTTCGTCTTTCAGACAGAAATACCGTATATCTGCACACAGGAACTCCCAAAGACCGTTATTTTACCAATATAACATGGTCGCCCGATGAAAAAGAAATTTATATACAAGAATTGAACCGCCGTCAAGATACTTGCCGTGTCGAAGTATATGATGCTGCTTCAGGAAAGCATCTCCGCACTTTGTTTACCGAAACAAATGAAAAATATGTAGAACCGGAAAATCCACTGATTTTCATTCCCGGAAAATCCGAATTATTTATTTACACTTCCCGAAAAGACGGTTACCGGCATCTATATCTTTACGACACATCGGGAAAAATGATCCGGCAAATCACTCGGGGAGAATGGGAAGTCCTTTCGGCAGAAATAGATCCGACAGGAAAATACTTGTATATCACCTCTACCGAAGCATCTCCTCTGGAAGTGAATTTATACCGGGTAACCCTCTCAAACGGAAAACGGGAAAGACTGACTCCTGCAAACGGTGTACACACCCCCCTGATGAGCAAATCGGGACGATATATGATAGACCGTTACAGCAACCATAATACTCCCCGCATGATCGATTTCTCCGATCTGAAAACAGGTAAAACAAAAAATCTATTATGTGCACCCGACCCTTATGACGGTTATGCAATGCCGGATATAAAATGCGGAACAATAAAGGCGGCGGACGGAGAAACAGACTTATATTACCGTCTGACACAACCGGGAAAAATCGAAACCGGTAAGAAATACCCTGTCATCGTATACGTGTATGGAGGCCCTCACGTCCAACAAGTACGGGATGGCTGGAAGTGGGATGCCAGAGGCTGGGATATCTATATGGCAAACCGGGGATATATTATCTTTACAATAGATGGAAGAGGATCGGCAAACCGGGGTTCGGCATTCGAAAACGTTACTCATCGGCAGCTTGGAAAGATTGAACTGCAAGATCAGATGGAAGGTATAAAATGGCTGAAATCTCTACCGTATGTCGATGAAAACAGAATCGGTGTACACGGATGGAGTTTCGGCGGATTTATGACCACGAATATGATGCTGAACAATCCCGAAACATTCAAAACCGGTGTTGCCGGAGGTCCTGTAATCGACTGGAAATATTATGAAATAATGTACGGTGAACGTTATATGGGATCACCTAAAGAGAATGCACAAGGATATAAAAACAGTAATTTGAACCGTATTGCAGGAAACCTTCAAGGACATTTATTGCTGATACATGGAGATCAAGATCCGGTCGTAGTCTGGCAACACAGCTTGTCTTTTTTAAAAAGTTGTATTCAATCCGGTACATATCCCGACTACTTTGTATATCCGGGACACTTCCACAATGTATTGGGTCCTGACCGGGTACATTTATATGAAAAAATAACTCGGTATTTTGATGATTATTTAAAATAAACTAAGAAAAACAGACAATAATGAACATTTTGTTATTAGGATCAGGAGGCCGGGAAAACGCTCTGGCATGGAAAATAAAACAAAGTCCGAAAGTAAATAAACTATATATTGCCCCGGGCAATGCAGGAACAGCATCGATCGGCATCAACATAGCTCTGTCGGCATCCGATTTTGACGGTATCCGTCAGTTTGTCCTCGACAATAACATAAATATGGTCGTAGTAGGACCTGAAGACCCATTGGTAAAAGGTATATACGACTATTTCAAAAACGATCCGGAATTAAATAAAATTCCGGTAATAGGACCATCAAAAGAGGGTGCACGACTCGAAGGGAGCAAAGACTTCGCCAAAGCATTTATGATGCGTCATCATATCCCCACCGCCCGCTATGCAAGTTTCACGGCCGAGCAGTATGACAAAGCATGCGC
The DNA here is from genome assembly GCF_982436375.1 of Coprobacter sp. Lineage (NCBI taxonomy): Bacteria > Pseudomonadati > Bacteroidota > Bacteroidia > Bacteroidales > Barnesiellaceae > Coprobacter > Coprobacter sp. The sequence continues at coordinate 25,523 of NZ_CEWDCG010000011.1, forward strand.
TTTTCTCGACACATTAGAAGCTCCGTACGTACTGAAAGCCGACGGATTGGCAGCCGGGAAAGGTGTACTGATCATTCCCGACTTGAACGAAGCGAAACGGGAACTGAAAGAAATGCTCGGCGGTATGTTCGGAGAAGCGAGCAGCACGGTCGTCATAGAAGAATTTTTATCCGGAATCGAATGCTCGGTTTTCGTCCTTTCCGATGGCAATTCTTATAAAATACTCCCTGAGGCGAAAGACTACAAACGGATCGGGGAAGGCGATACCGGATTGAATACGGGAGGTATGGGTGCGGTTTCTCCCGTACCCTTCGCTGATGCCGAATTTATGAAAAAAGTCGAAGACCGCATCGTAAAACCGACAATAGAAGGCCTGAAAGCCGAAAATATCGAATACAAAGGTTTTATATTCCTCGGTCTTATCAATGTGAAAAACGAACCGATGGTAATAGAGTATAACGTGCGAATGGGAGATCCCGAAACCGAAGCGGTAATGCTCCGTATAGCTTCCGATTTGGTCGAACTATTCGAAGGTATAGCCGAAGGCAAACTATCCGAAAAAGAACTCCGAGTCGATCCTCGCTCCGCAGTAACGGTTATGCTCGTATCGGGAGGTTATCCAGGTAATTATGAAAAGGGGAAAATAATTACCGGAATCGACCAGATAAACGATAGTATCTTGTTCCACGCCGGGACAGCATTGAAAGACGGGAATATCGTCACGAACGGAGGTCGCGTTATCGCCGTAAGTTCTTACGGAAAAGATAAAAACGAAGCTCTTGCGACATCATTCAAGAATGCGGAAAAAATCTCTTTCGAAAAGAAATATTTCCGCCACGATATAGGTTTTGACCTTTAACATATATGAGGGAAGACAAGCTATACAACATTTCGGGCAGTGCTACCACCATTACATTCAGTGTGGTAGCTGCCTGCTTGTTATCTTTGATAGCTTACATCTTTTACGAGCCGCAGGTATCCGGCACAGAAGGCTTGCTGTCTTTTTTGTTCAACAGAATACATACCGAGCATATCCGTATTATTATCAATCTGGGAGCAATCTTGATAAGCAGTTTATTACTCCTATGGATCAATAACATATATACGATCGTAAGAGCGCATTCATCGCTTCCTTTGCTGTTTTTCTTATTACTTGAATGTTCTAATCCCGAACTGACTTCAGAATTACGAATCGGCAATATTCTCGTACCGGTGATCTTATTGTCCATAGCACTTCTTTACAGTACATATCAAAATATTCGCCCGCAGAATCAAGCTTTTACCTTTTCCCTGCTTATTACAGCCGGTTTTCTGTTTTGGACACCGTTAATATTCTTTCTCCCGATATTCTGGATCGGATTATATCAGACCCGGGCATTAAATTCTAAAACATTTTTTGCGTCCATAATCGGAATCATTACGGTTCTATGGCTCTTTTACGGAGGGCATTTCATTTGGAATTATCCGTTATCATTCGATAAAATATTCAAAACCGTCGGGACAATACATTGGCTACATGACGAAGGCGAATTTTCTCAGTTATTATATCTCTTACCGACAATCGCCATCGGATTCATTGCTGGCATAAGCAGCCTTTATAAGCATTACAGCGACAAAATATGTACTCGCGTTTACAACGAGTTTATCAATGTCTTATCTGTGTGTACAACAATATTCATCGGGTTGAATATTTCGGAGTTTTACAACTTCCTGCCTTTTTTAAATGTATATGTAGCAATACAAGCATCACACCTCTTCAATAACATTACCAACAAGACAATGGTTTATTTGTTCTATACCATTATATTCATTTACCTATTATTCTATTTATGGATTTTATTGCAGGACTTAGTGAGTGGGGTTATATAGGGCTTTTCATAGCAGGTTTTCTTGCCGGAAGCATTCTTCCGTTCAGTTCAGAAGTCGTATTAGGCCTGCTGCTATATGCCGGATATAACGAGTGGGGATGTCTCGCTTCGGCAACTGCCGGAAATTGGCTGGGAGGAGTAACCTGCTATTATATAGGACGACTGGGAAAAGTCGAATGGATAGAGAAATATCTGCGCATTAAAAAATCGAGTTTGGATAAAACTCAAAAATTCTTACAAGGGAAAGGAGCTCTGATGGCCTTTTTCGTCTTTCTTCCTGCCGGAGGAGATCTGATCATCGTCACATTAGGGCTTATGCGTGCCAATGTGCTTATTACAAATTTATCGATGCTTGCAGGCAAATTCCTCCGTTATTACTGTGTTGCCAAAGGTGTCGACTTCTTTATGTAGATTTTAAATGCCTGTCTAAATTTTACCCGGAGTCAACTTTGAAAAGCTCTTTATCAGAAAACTTGAACAGCCTCTTACATCACTAAACAAAAAAAGATTTTTACAGAATATACATTGAAATAAAAAAAATTGTATCTTTGTCCACGTCAAAAAGAAATGCGGCAGTAGCTCAGTTGGTAGAGCATCAGCTTCCCAAGCTGAGGGTCGCGGGTTCGAGTCCCGTTTGCCGCTCTTGATAAACAGCTATTTGCATATTTTGTAAATAGCTGTTTTTTATTTTATAATGGATTTCGGTACGTGTGTAAATTAATATTTATCCCCAAATACCCTCAAAAAAATTCACAAAGATGCTCCGAACAAAATTTAAACAGATTCTAAATATATATTTTATCGGATATTGCTATGCCAAAATAAGATCTATAATAAACAATATAGCGAGAATATACATCGTAAGGGTAATCTGCTTATGTCTCCCGCTAAACAACTTCAACAACACATAACAAAGCAATCCTAAAATGATACCATTGGCTATCGAATAGGTCAGCACCATCATAATAATCGTAACAAAAGCCGGGAGAGCTTCTGAAATATCGGATAAATTTATCTTACCGATAGAATCCATCATAAATACACCGACTAAAACAAAAGCTCCGGTCGTAGCTGCTCCGGGTATCAATAGAAAAACAGGAGCAAAAAAGAGCGCCAGAATAAAAAGCAAACCGGTAATCAGAGAAGTAACGCCCGAACGTCCTCCTTCCGCAATACCCGAAGCACTTTCTACATAAGTCGTGACAGTAGAACTTCCTAACATCGAACTGATCGTAGTCCCGATAGCATCAGACATCATGGCTTCTTTCACATGGGGAATATGTCCGTTTTTATCCATAATTCCTGTTTTTGTAGCAAGTCCGACCAAAGTTCCCAGCGTATCGAATATATTCATAAACAACAATGTGAAAATGATAATTGCCATATCTAAAGTAAAGAAGCCTTCAAAATCGAATTTACAAAATGTAGGGGCTATGGAATGAGGCATGGAAACGGGGATAAAATTTTCCGGTATCTCGGTAACACCTAACGGTATACCGGCAATCGTACACAAAAGAATGCTGTAAAACAGAGCGCCTTTTACCTTCTTTATCAATAACACGGCACTCAGCAATATTCCGAAAATAGCTAATAAAGATATAGGAGTAAAATGCCCTAATGCCACGAATGTCGAAGGGTTCGATTCTATAATGCCGGCATTCTTTAATCCTATAAAAGCGATAAACATTCCGATCCCGGCAGATATAGCGTGCCTGAGGTTCACCGGAATACTATTCAGTATTATTTCTCTGACATTTAACAGTGTAATCAATATAAATATAAGTCCTTCTACAGACATCGCTGCCAATGCCGTTTCCCAAGAATAGCCCATACCCTGCACTAAGGTAAAAGCAAAGAAAGCATTCAGCCCCATACCCGGAGCTTGGGCAAAAGGTAATTTTGCCATACAAGCTAACAGAAGAGTCGCTATAGCGGCAGCAAGGGCTGTGGCGGTAAAGATTGCCCCTTTATCCATTCCCGTAGTGCTCAACATTGCCGGATTTACAGCCAAAATATAGCTCATTGTCAAAAAAGTCGTAATTCCTGCAATTATTTCTGTGCGTAGGTTCATCGTCTGCTTATTGAACCCGAATATTTTCTGTAACATACACAAAACAGTATCTATTTATAATCGAATAATGAACTTATTATCCAAGTTACAAATGTAATAAAAGTATTACTCCCTATTTTAATTTTTTAGATAAGAACGGTATATCGAACCAAAATATTCTCACTTAAAGAGATATTTTAAATTTTCCAAAAAAAATCAATATTCGAGAACATCGATTTAAAATTTTATATACATTTGCTGCATATTTATGGCGGTGTAGTGTAGTGGCCTAGCATGTAACATTCTCATTGTTGAGACCCGGGTTCGATTCCCGGCTCCGCTACAAAAAAAGAGATTATCGACAACGGTAATCTCTTTTTTATTCCGCCTTTCCCCAAAAAGGTGGGTGCACTTCTCCAGATAAAAACTCTGTTCTCGTAAAAACGTTAATTATTCCACTTTAGGGCCTATTTAAAGTTTAATCTGATCAAAAAGCGTATATTTGTAAAAACGGCAGAATATGGAAACAACAGACATAATAAAAGATTTAATCGTTGAAAACAGATTGGAAGAGGCCGTCGAATTGCTCAATCGGCGCATCGAACAAAATGAGAAAGACGATGAGGCGTATTATTTGTTAGGTAATATTTTTAGAAAGAAAGGAGACTGGAAACAAGCGACTTTTTACTATTTAAGCGCTACGGAGATAAATCCCGAAAGTCCGGCCAAACAGGCTCAAGAGGTACTTGTCGACATCCAAAATTTCATGAATCCGGATTTTAATCCATAATCATAAAAAGGGACATTCAGTAAATAATATAAAATCAGCCAACTAATTCATACACAAAGTGTT
>NZ_CEWDCG010000012.1:0-28861 GCF_982436375.1 Coprobacter sp.
TGAACGCCTTGATAATCGTTGATGATATATGCTAATCGTTGGTAATCACCACTTACTTGCCGATGCAAAATTTACTAAAAATATTTCCAAGTATTTCATCGGTAGAAATTTGTCCGGTTATTTCTCCAAGATAATGCATGCACTCTCGTATGTCTTGAGCCAAGAAATCTCCGGAAATACCCGAATGTAGTCCATCTAATACACGAGATATAGCTTCTTGAGCATGAAGTAAAGCTTCATAATGTCGGGCATTGGTAACTATTACATCATCTGTCCCCGTTTCCGGCAATGAAGCTACTGATACCAACTGGCTTTCCAAATCGTCTATTCCTTGATTTGTTTTGGCTGAAATGAATAGGATTGAATGTTTAAGAGGAATTAAAGATTCCACTAATTCTCTTTTTTCTTCACACTCTTGTCCGGTTAGTTTATCCGTTTTATTTAGCAAAACAAATAAAGTTTTTCCTTCACAATGCTGTATAATGCGCCCGGCAGAGCGTATAATATTTTCATTCATTCCGGTAGCATCAATCATCCACAATATTATAACAGCCTGATCAAGTTTTCTAAAAGTACGCTCTATTCCCATACTTTCTATTTTGTCTTGGGTATCCCTTATACCCGCCGTATCAATAAAGCGGAATGTGATACCCTGTAAAACAGTTGTGTCTTCAATGACATCCCGAGTCGTTCCATGTATGTCCGACACTAATGCCCGGTCTTCATGCAACAAACAATTAAGCAGGGTAGATTTTCCGGCATTCGTTTCTCCGATGATAGCTGTAGGTATTCCGTTCTTTATGGCATTACCTACCTTAAAAGAGTCTGCTAATTTACAGATTACCATTTTTATGTGTAATGCAAGATCTATCAGTTTTGAGCGGTCGGCAAATTCGACTTCCTCCTCGCTAAAATCAAGCTCCAATTCTATTAATGAAGCAAAATCGAGTAATTGAGTGCGAAGTTTTGCCAATTCATTACTAAAACCTCCCCGCATCTGATTCAATGCCAGGCGATGTGCAGATGCTGACGTTGAAGCGATAAGATCTGCTACCGCTTCGGCCTGAGAAAGATCCATTTTTCCGTTGACAAATGCCCGTTGTGTAAACTCTCCTGGAAGTGCAGAACGACATCCGTTTCGAATCAATAATGCAATAATTTGTTGTTGAATATAGAGTGAGCCATGGCAAGATATTTCGATCGTATCTTCTCCAGTAAAAGAATGCGGAGCAACAAATCGAGCTACCATAACCTCATCTATAATCATGCCTTTTTCATCTATAATGTTACCGTAACTCAGTGTATAAGGCTTTTGATCTGTCAACAGGCGCTCCTTTCTTACGGGCTTATATACACGTTCAGTTATCAAAACCGCATCTTTCCCGCTTATACGGATTACTGCGATTCCGCCTATTCCGGGTGCAGTCGATATTGCACATATAGTATCATTCGTTATCATAAGTTATCTTATTTTATAATTCCCAATCGAAGATATTGTTCTGCGATTCCAAACGGTTCTCAAGTTCATCAGGAAGTTCCGAAAAAAAATCCATTCCGGTAAGCGCTTCCACACTATCTATCGATACGACATATGCAGACAATGGCGCGTCTTCTTTTTCATTTTTAAATACAAATCCGATTCCTCTCGGAGTAGTTACATAAGGAGATACGATAACTTTAAAAAAGGCATGAGGTATTTTTACTTCATTTTGTCCGATCGTTGTATCCCGTTTATCGACCAATGGTCCGCACACTATTGCTATAGCACTGTCTTTTTTCACCCATTTTCGGATACTCTCCTCCAAGTCTTTCCATGCCCCTCGATTTAGTCCGGGATTTTGCGGACACATATTCGAGAAATAAAAAGATTCCTTCATTGCTGTTTCACTCCATGTCATGTCTGCAGCGGGAGCCATGTGTCCTCGATCAAAACCACTTCTACGATAGTCGGCATTTGTCGCGCTGACACCGTTTACATAGGGGTCTACTACAAATTTATCTGTTCTAGATACCGTTCCCCGTAATTCATCACGAGTCAATTCATAAGCTACCCAATTAGGCAGACGCCAATTTTTATTGTACGATACAGTATAACCTTCATGCTTAATAATTTGTTCTGCCCGATCTTCTAACGGAAGCGGCAGTTCCAAATTTTTATACCTAATATCCGGTTTCCGGTTCGCTTCACCTAATCGCTCAATTTTAGTAGAAAAAGTTGATAATGCAGACTTTATTTCTAAGCGGAAATAATAAGCAAACAGGAGTAAAATCGTGATCCAGAAAAATATCCAGAGAAACCTGACCGACCAGTTTATAGATTTTTTCTTTTTCCGTTTTTTTTTAGCCATTCAAAAAATCCATATTTAAAAATTATCAGGTACAAATGTACAAAAATTTGTCTTAGAGCCTGTCTGAGTTCTCCGATAAAGAAATTATCAAACCTGACCTGAGTAAAATTAAACAGGATTTAAGTCTGCTTTCATAGAAAAAATTATCATATTGTAGGGAGTGTAACTGATTGATAGATAGAATGTCTGTACAATATTTTCAGGATATCTACAAATAATTTTTGAAAAAGAGTGATTATTATTGATTTGCCAAAAAATATCCCGAATATCTGTTTTTTAGAAAATTTTGAATACCTTTGTATCTGAATATTAGATGTGTAATTTTAGATAGGTGTGGGGATAGGTAATTGTTGTAGTTCTAATTACTTTTCTTATTGCATTCTAAAATCTTCGTTAATGAATAGTAGGTGACATTATTCTGTAGCGTAGGAGTAATATTATGAGTGAAAAGAATTTAAAAATTGCTAAAAATACAATTTTTCTATATATCCGTATGGGTATATCGATGATCGTATCATTATATACTTCTCGAGTAGTATTAAATGCTCTTGGTGTAGAAGATTTTGGAATTTGGGGAGTTATAGGAGGCCTTGTCGCTATGTTCCTGTTTTTAAATAATGCACTCAGTTCATCGACCTCTCGTTTTTTAACTTTTTCTTTAGGGAAAGGGGATAAAAAAGAATTATCAGAAATTTTTAATGCATCATTAATAATCCATTTATTTGTAGCTGTCATTGTCATTTTTCTATGCGAAACCATAGGGGTTTGGTTTTTGAATCATAAAATGGTAATTCCAGAAAATAGGATGTTTGCAGCCCATGTAGTATTTCATTTTTCAGTAGTTATATCTGCTTTGTCTATTGTATTAGTTCCTTTCAACTCAATGATTATAGCACATGAAAGAATGAATATATTTGCATATCTTACAATTTCTGATACCTTATTTAAACTATTGATCGCATGGCTATTATTGACTTTTACGTCAAATCGGTTAATTTATTATGCCGTGATGATGTTTATAGTTTCTTTTATAAATGCGCTTTTTTATTTTATTTATTGTAGAAGGAGGTTTACTGAAATTAAATTTCAAATTATTAAGGATACAAGATTGTATAAATCTTTGACATCTTTCACTACGTGGAGTTTATTTGGCAATTTGGCTTATGTCGGGTACACTCAGGGATTAAATTTACTGTTAAATATTTTTTTCGGGCCTGTTGTAAATGCAGCCCGGGCCATATCATCTCAGGTAGAACAGACTATTAGGACTTTTACTTTGAATTTTCAGACGGCAATAAATCCGCAAATTATAAAATCTTATGCTCAGAGAGACTTTGAGGATATGCATAAATTAATATTTGCCAGTTCAAAGTATTCATTTTTTTTATTGTTGATATTGTCTATGCCTGTAATGCTGGAGACTGAGCAGATATTGATTATATGGCTAAAAAATGTACCAGAATATACACCATCATTTATTCGCATTATGTTGCTTATTATTATGATGGAAACAATGTCAAATTCTATAATGACTTCTGTAACAGCAACGGGTAATATTAAGGTTTATCATTCTGTGGTAGGAACAATTCTTCTTTTAATTGTCCCGATTTCTTATTTGGTACTGAAATTAGGAGGAACACCGCTTTCCGTGTTTTATGTTTATTTAATTATTGAGGTTTTGGCTTGCATGGCTCGAATTCTTATCGTTCGACCAATGATAAAACTTTCAATAAAGAAATACCTTAATAAGGTTGTTTATGTATCTACTCGTGTTGGTATATTAAGTTGCATATTACCTTTAGTATTATTGTTTTTGTTAGAAGGAAATGTGTATCGTTTTATTTTAGTTACATTATCTTCTTTATTAAGTAGCTTCGGGGCTATATATTATTGGGGATTAAGTATTGAAGAAAGACATTTTGTTAATATCAAAGTTAGAAATGTAGTGACAAAATTAAAGAAATGAATAGACTATTGTATCTTATATTATTTTTTATCTGCATAACGGAAAATATTTCTGCTATAGATTTTGTTAAGGTAGGCAGTCCTGATAATAAATATTTTAAACCTGGAATAGGTAAGGTTAGATACGAATATGAAATCTCTGTTTATGAAATTACCAATGCAGAATATTGTGATTTTTTAAATAATGTTGCTTCACAAGGAGACCCACATGGACTGTTTTCTCCAATTATGAGTGATCATTTTTTAGGAGGAATATTGAAAGTTTTTGAAAAAGGTAAATTTGTTTATAGAGTTAAATCCGGATATGAAAATAAACCGGTTGTGGGGGTTACTTGGAATAGTGCTGTTCGTTTTATTAATTGGTTGCATTACAATACAGTTAAAATAGAGTTTGGAGAACCTTTTTCAAGTTTTATTCCTCAAACAGAAGGCGATTCTGTACGGGGAGCATACAATACGAAAGATTTAAATGATCTCAAGAAAGCAATAATTTCATGTCGAACAAGAAATTCTGGCGCTCGTTATTGGTTGCCAAATCGGGATGAATGGATAAAAGCCTGTTTTTTTGATGGTAATGAATGGAATGAAGATTGGATTGCAAAAGGTACGAATTATTATGATCCGGACAAAGGGTGGTGTTATCCTTATCCACATATTAAAGAGGTCGGATTAGGAGTGGAAAAAAGTTTCTGGGGAACTTATGATCAGCAAGGTAATGTTGCAGAATGGCTTGAAAATGTAATGAAACCTACTTGGCGGTTGGTTTGTGGAGGAAGTCTTATTCGACCGGTTTCTTACACATTTATATTGTCGTATGAGGGAGATGCTCCTGATAAGTCTATTAACACCTTTGGTTTAAGAGTATGCAGGTCCGTTGATAAAAAATTAAGATCGATATCTCCGGATATTTCTAAAGGGACAATAGAAAATTCCCAATTAGAGGATACTAAGGAAGCTTATGATAAAAATTCCGGAGTGTATGTCTTATGTGATATTCCTGGAAACGTTGGAGATCGTTTGAATCAATGGAAAGGGCGTGTAAATTATGAATTTTATATAGGTAAATATGAATTGTCTAATGCTGAATATACTCGATTTCTTAATGCTGTAGCCCGTTATTCTGATCCTTATGGATTGTATAGTCCAAATATGGGGAATAGTGTATGTGGCGGTATTGATCGAACAATAGATAAGAATGATCACTTTTTTTATAAAACAAAAACAGGATGGGAAAAGAGGCCGGTTTGTTATATAGGTTTTTATGATTTAGCTCGTTATGCCAATTGGTTACATTATGGATGTCCGAATACAGGACGAGCAGAACTTGGCACGACAGAAGGAACTTCGTCTCAAGGGGCTTATGATACATCCGATTTCGAAAATGTCAGATTAGGACATAAACCTGCATATCAAAATTTTGGAAAACGAAATATAGGTGCTTTATATTGGATTCCAGATGAAAATGAGTGGTATAAGGCGGCATATTACGATCCTACACGTTTAGGAAACAGGCCATACTATGATTATCCTACTCGCAGTTGTAACCCTCCGAGGAAAGACGAAGCAAATTATATGATCGATAATGAACTTGTAGTTGGAGACCCTTTCTATGTTGCAGAGGTAGATGCTTATCCTAATGCCGCAAGTTATTTTAAAACACAACAACAAGGTGGAAATGTGTGGGAATGGCTTGATAGCTGGCAATACAATGTTGTGGGGGTTCGTGGTCTTAAAGGCGGATCATGGGGGTATACATTTTATGGACTGAATGCTTGTAATACCGATCCGGGAGGTCTGAATGATGAATCTTATGTTTTTGGTGGTCGACTATGTCGAGCTTTTGCATCTGATGGTTGGCATCCGGTAAAAACACCCTATTATGTCCTCCTATATGAATATTGCATGATGTTATCTCCTAAAAAATTATATGCAATTATATTACTGATAATTGGAGGGGGAGTAGGTATGGGAGGTATATTCTTGATAATAGGAAAATATATTGGAAAAAATAAAGCGAGAATACAAAAATGAAACAATTTTTAAAACGATATTATTCGTTTTTTAAACAATTTTATTTGTGGAAGCATTTAAGAAAAGTATGTTGTAAACATATTCAATGTTCAGATTCGACTTGCTCTCACAATCTAGTGATTATTCCTTGTGATCCAGAGACAGTAGGTGGTTCTCGGGGAGATGAGGCAATGATAATGGCTGTTATGCAATACTATAAAAAGGTGGATTCGTCTATTCGTATTTTTATAGTGGTGACAAATCAGGAAGGAATAAATTATGTTAAGAAAATTGGAGGGAAACCTATATCTACATGGGACGGAGCTTATCCATTGAAAAGAGTTTATAATTCGATATTAGAAACAAAACCTCGTGAAGTTGTTATATTGGGAGCAGACTGCATGGATGGTTATTATTCTCCATATTTAAGTTTGATGTTATTGGCCTTTTATGATTTGTTTAAGGCTTCAGGAATTACAACATATTTACTTGGATTTAGTTTTAATATGCATCCATCGGCATTAATGTTGACAGCTTTTCGTTCTGTAAATAAAAATTTGGTGTTTCGTTTGCGAGATGCTGTTTCTTTAGAGCGCTTTAAAAAGAAAACTTTTGCTTCGTGTGAATTGGTTGCTGATGCTGCATTTTTATTACAGCCTGATTATAATTTCCCTGAATTTTCAGAATTTCAGGAGATTGTTGAAAAACAACGGAGTATTGGGAAGCAAATAATAGGATTTAATTTTCATCCGATGCTGAAAAATAAACAGTCTCCATCTGAAATAATGAGTTATACATCTTCATTAGCAAAATATTTGGTTAAAATATTAGACAAACATCAAAATATATTTTTGTTGCTTATTCCTCATGATGACCGAAGTCGTCTATCCGATACTTTAGTATTAGATACCATTGATAAATATTTGTCCGAGAAAAGGTATAGTAGTCGTTATTACTATAGAAAAGATGTGTTTTCTGCATCCCAATTAAAAGCTCTATGTTCATTGTTAGATGGATTGATTAGTAGTCGTATGCATCTTGCAATTGCTGCTTTAGGACAGGAAAAACCTGTAATGGCTGCGACATATCAAGGAAAATTCGAAGGTTTATTTAAACATTTCGATTTAGATGAAAATTTATTGTTGTCTCCAGAACAATTTATTTCAGAACATTTTATTACTGTATTAGATATGTTCTTGTCGGATTTAGTAAATATTCATGAGAAAATAAAATTGAAATTACCGGATGTTCAAAGGTTATCTGAAAAAAATCTGTTATGAAAAAGAATATATTGATTGTTTCTGATCAGGCGACACATCCTGTAATTGGGGGGAATAGAATGTGTATAATGCAATATGCGGAAATATTGCGTAAACTGAATTTTTGTGTCTATTTCTTATATATTGAAAATGTGGGAACAAACGCTTTACAAGATTTAGAAAGTACAAAGTTATATTGGGGAGAAAATTTCTATTTGTATAAAACGTCTCGATTACAATATTATATTCAGCGTATATTAGCTCGTTTTAAACGGAACAAGAACGATTTGTATGTCGATATTTATTCCCCATGGGGAGCGGTTGGCTATATTAACAAATTGCATGCTAATATCGGTTTTCATGGTTTGATTGTCAATTACGTTTGGTTGTCAAAATTATTAAAATGTGATATTCCTGTGAAAGCTTTATATACGCATGATGTATTTTCGAATCGGAATGAACGGGTAAAAGGTGCTGAATGGTTGTCTTTTTCTGTTGCTCAGGAAGAAAAAGCATTAAGACGTTGTGAAAATATATTTTCCATACAAGATGAGGAATCTCTGTTTTTTTCTTATTTGTTTCCGGAAAGTAATATAGTGACAGTATATTCATCATTTCCTTATATTTATCAACCTGTGACGAAAAAGAAAAATATACTTTTCTTCTCAGGTTCTGGACGTTTAAATACCAATGCAATCATGTGGTTTATTGAAAGTGTATTCCCGTTAATGTTAGAGAAAGATAATTCCGTAAAGCTACTTATTGGTGGAAAAATCTGTCAAGTTCTGGAGAAATTCATATCTCATAAGAATATTGAATTAAAAGGCGTTTTTGATAACCCTTCAGATTTTTATGCATTGGGAGATGTTGTAATAAATCCAGTGAGTGAAGGATCAGGATTAAAGATAAAAACGATTGAGGCTGTTTCTCATGGTAAAGCGGTTGTGGTGGATAGACATAGTTTAAAAGGCGTTTATTCTCCGGAGAGTTTTCCTGTTTTTCCGGTTTCTTCTGCCGAGCAGTATGCCGATTGTATAATTTCGTTATTGGAAAATGAAATACAATTAGAAAGCATAAAAAGGTCTTGTTCATCTTATGTTCAATCATTAAATAAATATATAGAGAATCAATATTATAAACTATTTGGCGATGGTAAAGCATCATAAAAAACTCTTAATAATATCAATGCATTTGAGTGGGGGATGTTTTCAATATTCAAATGAGATAATATCGAGGATGCATATCGATAGAGATTTATATATCCCTGAAATTACATGTGAGAAACACTCATTAGTCGATTATAAAACATTGAAATTTTATGGATACAATAATGTACGGCGCTATTTGTCTTTATTTATTTTCTTGATAAAGATATTTTGGAGAGGAATAATTAGTAAATATAGTGCCTTATTGCTTTTCGGATATACGAGTTGGGATTATTATATCGCTCGAGTTTGGAAATTGACAGGAAAGAAACTCTATTTTGTTGTTCATGATGGAAAACTTCATGTCGGAGAAAATAATATGCGAAATCAAAAACGCCTATTATATATCATGAGACAATCCCATAACTTAATATTTTTGAGTGAATATGTACGGAATATGATTCGGCTTTCGTATGGTATTGATAAACCGTATCATATAGCGCCTCATGGATTGATCGATTATGGAATGGTTATGTCTGAAATCCATGAAAAACCTGTATTGTTGTTTTTGGGAAGAATTTCTCGTTACAAGGGAATCGATTTATTGATAGATTCTTTAAAATATATACCGGATGTTTATGAAAAATTGGTTATTGCTGGTAAATGGGAATATGCTGTGCCGGATATATCAAATCCGAAAATCGAAATTATAAATAAATGGCTTTCTGAAGTAGAAATTATTGATTTTATATCAAAGGCTGATATTATGCTGTTTCCTTACATAGAAGCTACACAATCAGGAGTTGCAACTTTGGCTATTAATTATTTAAAACCTGTTGTTGCTTTTAATGTAGGAGCCTTTAAAGAACAATTTGACAAGAATTCTGCTTTATTGATAGATACTATTGATGCTGAGTCTTTTGCAGATGGAATAACACAATTATGTATAGATAAAGATAGGCGTCTTTCGATGAAATCAGAAATGGAAAAATTAAAGAAGAAATATTCTTGGGATTGTATAGCATCTGATTTAGTGAAGTATATCTGTGATACAGTCAGTCGATAAGAAAAATCAAAAGTAAAATATGAAAAAAATAGTTTTTATTGACGGTAATCTGAATCCGGGTGGGGCGGAACGGATATTATGTACGTTGATACGAAATATAGACCGAGAAAAGTACGATGTTGAGGTTATAATAACGGGGCGTCCGGGAGATATGTTAGCATTGTTGCCCCAAGACGTGAAATGTACAGTGTTGAATATCCGAAGAAGTCGTTATGCCTTTTGGCATTTGGGTAAAATGCTGAAAAAAATAAAGCCCGATGCCGTATTTTCTGTCTCACTTAATTCGATGCAGGCGGCATGGCTTGCTCGGTTTATTTTTCGGCTACATTTCCGTATATCAGTGCGTTATTGTCTGATGCCTAAGCAGATGATTAGAGAAGGGTTTATGAAGCCGACCTCTTTAAGACATAGAATTGATTCTTTCTTTCTTCATCATGTCGATTGCGTTGTTGCCGAGCATCGGTATATGAAGGAAGAACTGAAGGAAATTTACCATTTGCCGGATGCCAAATTGACCTCGGTGTTGAACCCTTTGGATGAACCGTTGATCAAAAAACAATTAGAAGAAGCGGCCGATTTTTCGTTGCCCGGAGGTCAGATAAATGTCGTAACTGCCGGTCGCATAAACCGGGAAAAAGGTTTCGATTTTTTGGTGAAAGCATTTGGCGAGGTGGTAAAACATGATTCGAGATTTCATCTTTATATTGTCGGTAAGAATATCGGAGATAATCAAGCAGCTTTGGAGAGTGATGCAATAAAATTGGGCTGTTCGGGAAATATTCATTTTGAAGGATTTCAGGGAAATCCGTATAAATATTTCAAAGCGGCCGATTTGTATGTGTTGAGTTCTCGTTGGGAAGCTTCTCCGAATGTTGTGTTCGAGAACCTTTATTTGGGCAAGCGGATTGTGGCTACCGATTGCAGTCCGATATTGAAAGATGTATTGGGAAATAATGGGATATTGGTGCCGTGGGGAGATATTTATCAAATGGCTCATGCCATATTGAATTATAAACAATATAAAGAAGAATCGAAAAAATTCTATTCTTTGTCTGAGTTTTATAAAGTCATCATCGGAGAATAATAATTGTTTTTTATGAAACCGTGGGTCAATTATTTTAATATGATAATTTTCAGGTTATTGCCTGAGACATCCTGTTTTGCTTTAAAACGAAGTCTATTTCGTTTTGCCGGTGCAAAAATCGGAAAGAATGTCCGTATTTGTTCTTCTGTACATATAATGGGATGTGGAGAGTTGATAATCGGAGACGATGTGTGGATTGGTCATGAGGTTTTTATATCGACGACATCTCGTGTTGAGATCGGCAATTATGTAGATATCGCTCCGATGGTTTATATAGGTACTGGAACACATCGAATCGATGCCAAAGGCTTGCATTCGGCAGGAGAGGGCATATCCGAAAATATAAAAATTGAGGATGGGGCATGGTTATGCGCCCGTTCTACCTTATTGCCGGGAGTTGTTATCGGTAAGAATTCTGTTGTTGCAGCCGGAGCGGTTGTTGCCAAACCATTCCCGTTTTCTCGTGTATTGATAGGCGGTATTCCGGCGGCAGAAATAAAGAAAATTTAGTTATATGTCCCGAAAAGTAAATATATTAGGTACATTTATAGCATTTATTGCCGTAAATAATATTATAGCTTTTTCATTCAATTTGGGAGCACCCTATTATGTTATTATGGGTGGATCGTTGTTGTTTGCCTTGTTGCAGTCGCAAGTGCTTTCTTTTGATGTACCTATGTTATTACTTTATCTGGCTTGTGCTTTGAGTATTATTGGAAATCCTGTACCGGCATTTTTTCAGCCGTGGGGACGTCTTACCAGTTTTGTAATGATGACCATGTTGATTTCCCCATTTATAAAATCAGAATTTTTATACCGTTTTCGGGTAGTTACATTTAAGATGGTTCAATGGCTGTTGCAGCCGGTCGTTTTGGGATCATTGTTGGTCTATTTTTTAGGAATTTCGTTCGGTCGTCGTGATTTTGCTGGCATTACTACCCAGTCGATGTTGATAGCCCCTGTATCTGCAAATGTGATGATTACCGGTATCTATTTTTTGACAAGAGGGAAAAAACTAAAAAGAAATTATCGAATTTATTTTGTAGTGTTGGCTATTGCGTCATTTATAACTTTACTGTTGGCTGCTTCCCGGACGGCAATTATTGCGGTTGTTGTGTCATTATTATTTTATTTTTATGTGGTCAATAGGGCCAATTTTATCAAGTTCTTTAAATATATATTTCTTTTGGTGATTTTTCTATCTGCTACATATTCGTTTTGGAGTCCTTATTTAGAGAATGTGACCAGAAAAAACGAGGGATCCATGGCCGCTGGAGGAATAACCAGTTCGCGGGAAGAGCATTGGGATACCCGTTTATCGGAGTTTAAATCGAGTCCTTGCATCGGCATCGGTTTTGCATCGGTATCTATACAATCGAGAGATGGAGCGACTTTCGATCAAAATAGCGGTCAGGTAGAGACAGGCAGTTCTTGGTTAAGTGTACTTTCTATGACCGGAATTTTCGGTTTCAGTGCTTTTATGGGCCTTTTTGTCAGGGCTTTCGGGCAGTTGAAAAAAGTAGGACGAAATGATTTGTGTCATGCCTCATATCTCTCAGCACTTCTTATATTCTGGTGTTTCCACATGATGGCTGAAGGGTATATATTCGGAGCCGGAGGATTTCTGTTTTTTAGTGTTTGGCTATTGTTGGGTTGTATAGATGCGTTGGGGAGAAATAAGAATTTAATGATGGCTGGCAATAATATTATTTGAAAGGAATGGATTCGATGATAAGTTATATAAAGACAAGTGAATCGGCAGCAATTAAAGGCTTTCTTATCTTTTTAATTATATTGGGGCATAATATGATTTTTACACATTATGCAGAGCCAATTCAAGGTATGGGGTATCTGTATTGTTTCCATATACAGGCATTTTTTATATTGCCATTTTTATATGGCGCGAAGCCGTTGACTAAAAAACGTTTGGCAAATTATTTTATCCGATTATATTGGCCTTATTTATTGTTGACGACGATTTTGTCGGTTATCTATTCTAATTTCTATTTACAAAAGGAGTTCGACTTTTGGGGAATTTTAAGAATGTATATTACGGGAGATGTTGATTTAATAAAACAATATTGTGGAATCCAGATATTCTGGTTTATGCCGGCCATGTTTTCATTATCGGTCTTGAAAGATTGGTTTTATAATTCGAATAAAGTTGTTCAGGCTGTTTTACTCTTGTTTTCATGTATTGCCAATGTCTTTTTGTTTTTGGCTTCCGATTACGGGTATTATTATGAAATATCTGCCGATATCAGGTCTGTTATTCCTTTCGGTTTGTATTTGGGAATTTCTTATTTAGTATTTGGAGTGTTTGTCCGTTGGATTGTCGGGAAATTGAAAGAATTTGAGATAAAATGTTCTTCCTGTTTGATAATTGGTTTTATCGGATGTTCATTTTTATATTTTATAAACGAGCTTTCATTTCATGAACAGATGATTCATGTTGCCTTGTTGATTGTGATGCCGATAATTTTCATGCTTATTTTATGGTATAATGGTCGGCATATACAACACTTGCCTTTTATGGAAAAGGCTGGAGATAAGACTTTCCCGATGTATATTATTCATCCTTTTATCGGTTATATATTATATGCCTTTGTCGTTAAATATACCCATATTTCTTTGCTTTGGGCTATTGTTGCTCAAATTGTAATGTTTTGGGGAAGCTACTATTTATCAGTCGGACTATATAGAGTGGGTCGCATAAGGAAAATATTGTTACCTCGTTCATTCTCAGAGTTGAAATCTGTTTTTTAGGTAAATATTATTGATTATGAAAAAAGAATATGATATAATATATTTGACGAATACGCCGTCATTTTACAAAATCAACTTGTGTAATGAGATCGCAGGGTGCGCATCAGTATTGTTGGTTTTTTACGGTTATGGAAGTGAAGCCGTCAACAAAATGTTGAAATCGGAAGATTCTTATAGATTCGATTATGTATTTCTCTTTGAGGGAGATGCTTCGAAACGAAACCGATTGAAAGTATTTGGCCGATTATGTCGATTGATGTCGTATATAAGGTATAAGAAGATTTTATATTCGGGTTGGTTGGCTCCGGAATATAATTTACTCTCGTTTTTTACTCCTAAAAAAAAGAATTGCCTCATTTGCGAATCCTCTGTTTTAGAATCTGATTTTTCGGGAGGAAAAGGCTGGTTAAAAAAACAGATTATTGGTCGTATGGCAGTGGCCTTACCTTCGGGTGAGTTACAAAAAATGATTTTTGAAGAAATCGGTTATACAGGGAAAATTGTTATGACCGGAGGAGTCGGTATTTTTAATAAAATAGAGAAGTCTGAATTACAAGGAGAGGATAGAAAGAATAAAAAGTATCTGTATGTAGGTAGGCTTATTTCGTGTAAAAATCTGAATTTTTTAATAGATGAGTTTAATAAAAACGGGAGATGGTTGACTATTGTCGGAAAAGGAGAGTTGGAACAACAATTGAAAGCGAAAGCAAAAGAAAATATCCATTTCGTCGGATTTGTAGAAAACGAAAAATTAGGCACGGTTTATCAAGATCATGATGTCTTTATCCTTCCTTCTCGTTCGGAAGTTTGGGGATTGGTTGTGGAAGAGGCTATTTATTGGGGATTGCCTGTCGTTGTAAGCGATCGAGTAGGGGCTTATCGGGATATGGTCGAAAAACCAAAGACCGGATTGGTGTTCGAGTTGGATAATCAGGATTCTTTTAACAATGCATTGAAAGAAATCGAAAATAATTACTCGTTTTATAAAAAAAATGCGGATAGGTTCGACTTTGATAAACGGGATGAATGTCAGGTTAATGCCTATCTACAATTAATAAAATAGATATGAGAATATTACATACGATATCGGGATTGAATATCAGTAGCGGTGGGCCTACGTCTTGTACTTATAATCTTATTAAAGGTCTTCGGGATGAGGGAATAGAAGCAGATATTCTTACATTGATGCCTCGGGACGATTCGGATAAGATCATTGCAGATGATTCATTTATCAAGGCTTTGCCTAATGATGCCCGCACACCGTTGGTTTATTCGTCCAATTTCAGACGTTATTTGAGTTCTCATATTGGATACGATTTGTATCATGCGAATGGATTATGGACATGTCCGACGCATTTTACAGCAGAAATAGCAAAAAAACAGAATAAACCCTGTGTGATAGCTCCCCATGGAATGCTGTATCCGCAGGCTTTGCAAGTTTCTGCATGGAAAAAGAAAATCGTATCGACAGTATTTCAGCGTAAAGATCTGGAAACGGCATCATGCTTGCAGGCTACTTGTATGGCAGAGCTGGAACATATTCGGGCATTCGGGCTAAATAACCCTGTTGCGGTTATTCCCAATGGTTTGGTAATAGATGATTCGTTAGAAATACGTAAAACTTCGAATTCGGTCCGTCGTTTCGCTTTCGTCGGACGGTTAAACCGAATCAAGAATGTAGATCTCCTATTGTCCGCATGGAGCAAATTAGGAGACAAGACACGTAATTGCGAATTGTTGATTATCGGTGATGGAGATGCTGCTTATAGAAAAGAATTGGAAGAGTTTGCAACTGCAAATAAACTGAATAATGTTCGTTTCTTGGGGTTTATTACGGGGAAAGATTTGCAAAACCTGATTCATTCTATCGATTTCCAGATATTACCGAGCAAATCCGAAAATTTTGGAATGGTAGTTCCTGAAGCCCTAATTCAAGGAGTCCCGGTAATAGCCTCTAAAGGTACTCCGTGGAGTGACTTGGAAACATTCGATTGCGGCTGGTGGGTTGATAATGACATCGATACGTTAATTAGTACCTTGTTGATTGCGATTAATTTGTCTGAGCAAGATCGTTTAGGAATGGGAGAACGAGGTCGGACATTAGTATTGAGACATTATTCTATAAAATCGGTTTCATTGAGAATGAGACAATTGTATGAATGGTTAGAGAAGGACATTAAAATGCCGGAATTTGTGCATGTATAATAACTTGATCATATTATGGAAAAAGTAGTGGATTTATCAAGATATAAAAATGCTCTGACAAGAAAACATCAGATGATCAGGATGCTTTGGTCTGTTGTTTGGGCAATTTTTGTCCGACCGTTACCACGTAGTATAGGGAGTGGCTGGAAACGTTTTTTATTGCGGTTGTTCGGTGCGAAATTAGCTTCGACGGCAATTGTATATTCTTCTGCTAAAATCTATTACCCTGCAAATTTGATAATGGATGAATATAGTTGTCTTGCTTCCGGGGTGGATTGTTATAATGTAGCTCTTGTTAAAATCGGGGCTAATACGACAGTGTCCCAGGGTGCATATCTTTGTACGGCAAGTCATGATATATCGGATTCTTTAAATCCTCTGGTGACAGCACCTATTATTGTCAAAGATCAAGCATGGATTGCTACTGATGCATTTGTCGGTATGGGAGTGACGGTTGGACAGGGAGCTGTAATCGGTGCTCGGGCTTGTGTGTTTAAAGATGTAGAACCGTGGACAGTAGTCGGTGGAAATCCTGCCAAGTTTATAAAGAGAAGAGAAATAAAGAAATAAATAGAAGAATATGTTGGATATATCGGTAATCATATTGACTTTAAATGAAGAGCTTCATATCCGTCGTTGCATAGAAAATGTAAGATCGATAGCGAAACAGATATTTGTTGTGGATTGTTTTTCTACAGATCGGACAGTCGATATTGCAAAAGAATTGGGGGCAGAAGTGCATCAGCATGAGTGGCCTGGAAATCAGGCTGCACAATTCAATTGGGCTTTAGAGAATTTGCCGATAGCAACCGAATGGGTATTGCGGTTGGACGCTGATGAGTATTTGACTTCCGGATTGATAACTGAGATGGATGAACAATTACCGAAATTGTCCGGTGATATAACGGCTGTGGTTTTCCCTTTAGGACGAGCCTTTATGGGGCGTGTTCTGAAACATGGAATTGTAAATAGTGTGAAAATGATACGCCTTTTCAGATATGGGAAAGCTTGTTATGAACAGCGTTTAATGGATGAGCATATTGTTGTGAAATCGGGTCGGACAGTTACTTTTAAAAATCAGTTTATAGATGATAGTCTTCTTTCCATAAAGCAATTTGTAGACAAACACAATCACTATTCTTCTCGAGAAGCGGCTCTGTTACTTGATGCGGAATATCACCTGTTCGATTTGGATACAGATGATGCGTCATATTGCGAAGATGTACAGAAAAAACGTGCACAGAAAATGAAATATGCAAAGATGCCTCTATTCTGGCGTTCGTTTGCTTATTTCTGTTACCGTTACATAGTTAAACTCGGTTTTTTAGATGGTAAAGAAGGATTTCTTTGGGATTTTTTACAAGGTTGGTGGTATCGCACTCTTGTCGATGCAAAAATACTCGAAATAAAAAAGACCTGTGGACAGGATGCGAAAAAGATAAGAAAATATTTGATAGATAATTATCAGATAAAATTTTGAAAACATGGGGGAAAACAAGGTTCATTATTATTGGTTGGACTTAGTCCGTTTTACTGCGGCATTTTTGGTTTTGATTTGCCATTTCAGAGGTGCGTTTTTTGTTGAATATACATTGCTGCCTGCAGAGCAGAAGAATCCTTTGATTTTTGCATTTTATTCATTAACAAGGTTAGGAAACGAAGCTGTTCTTATCTTTTTTGTTATGAGTGGATTCTTAGTAGGCGGAAAGGCGATAGAGAGGTTGCAGCAAGGTGCCTTTGATATTAAAGGATATGCTATTGACAGAACTGTTCGTATCATGTTGCCTTTAATATCAGCTTTATTATTGTTTATTCCGGTTTCTATTATCCGGGGGCTTGATATCGATTGGTTGGCATGGTTGGGTAATCTTTTTTCCTTACAAGGTATTTGTACTTATTCTGTAATAGAACCGCTTTGGTCGCTTTCGTATGAAGTTTGGTTTTATATTTTAATGGGAACTATATCATTGTTTTTTATAAAACAGAATATAATATCTAAGAAAATTTATGCCGTTTTATTTTTGCTAATTTGTTCTCTTGTTTTTACCAAATTGCATCCTCATTATTTATTTATGTGGTTTATGGGGGCATTTGCATATTTGATTATTCCGAAAAAAATTAATAAGTTGTTTTTGTGGGGCAGTTTTATTGTGATGATATGCTTTATTATATTGCTTCAATTAACAAGCGGATCAAGATTGAATGAGGGCACTGATATATCACAATATTTACCTAATCGACAAGCTCTTGAGCTTCTTTTTGCTTTTTTCTTTTGTTTATTCCTTCGGCAACTTATCATTATTAAACCAATAAAAAAATGGACTCTGAAGATTAATCAAATAGGTACAAGATTAGCGGCATTCTCTTATACTCTTTATTTGACACATGTTTTAGTATTGCGTATGTTCGAATATTTTCATGTGCCTAAAAGTGAAAGTGTTAATTTTATTTCTATTTCTTGGTACATAGGAGAATTGACTATTGCTTTATTGGTTGCTTATGCTGTGTATTGGTATTTTGAGAAACGGACGGCAGAAGTAAAAGGCTGGATTAAGACACGTTTGTTAAAATAATTGTTGGAATGAAAGTTTCTATTATAACATGCACATACAACAGTGCGGCAACAGTCGCTGATACGATACGTTCGGTCAATCGGCAGACCTATGACAATATCGAACACATTATCGTTGACGGGCTTTCTAAAGACGATACCATAGCCATTGTAAAAGCCAATGCCGGAGACAAACAACGAATTATCGAGGGAAAAGATAAGGGAATATACGATGCATTTAACAAAGGAATATTGGCTGCTACCGGAGATATAGTGGGAGTACTCAATTCCGACGATTTCTTTACCGATGATTATGTCATAGAGATGGTAGTAAAAGCGTTTTTATTGCGTCCCGAAATCGATGCCGTGTATGGGGACATTCATTTTGTAAACCCGGATAATCTTTCGAAACCTGTGAGATATTACTCTTCGCGAATCTTTCGTCGGGGATTGATGCGTTTGGGATTTATGCCGGCACACCCGTCTTTCTATGTTCGCAAAGCTTGTTACGATAAATTGGGGATTTATAAGATCGATTATAAGATAGCTGCAGATTTTGAGCTTTTGTTACGATTCATTTTTTTGAACCATATCCGCATTCATTATCTTCCTGTTGATTTTGTAACGATGCGTACGGGAGGGGCAAGTACCGAGTCGATGGGAAGCCGCAAGTTGATTATGAAAGAGCAGTTAAGAGCTTGCCGTGAAAATAACATATATACTAATATATTTATATTAAGTCTGCGCTATTGGTATAAAATTGCAGAACTGTTGGTTTCTAAATTGTTTTTCAGATTATCCGGCAAATAGTTTGATCTATAAATATTGTAAGAGCCTGTTTAAATTTTGCTCGGGTCAGGTTTTGGGAATTTCTTCCGAGCATGTCTTTCTGTTTTTACGAGGATGATAGCGGGCTATCATATGACGAGTGAAAACGGGGAAAAAGACCGGAAGAAAACGCAAAAATGGCCTGATGGTATTTTTTTATTGGAAAATTTAAACAGGCTCTAAGTATCTTGTCGATTTGGGGATAGTATTCGTAATCGGATAATATCTTACTGACATTCATAAATTGCACATATTTAGAAGTCGTTTAAATGTTATTCGGGTTAGTTTTAGCTTTATAAAAGCAATAGAACATTCGTAAAAGAAATTTTCAGAGTTGATCCGGACAAAATTTAAAACAGTCCATAAGAATATTTTAAAAAAATATTTTTTTAAGATTTGTGAAATACAAATTAAATATTTTCTTATATTTGCCGACGGTGTGAGGTGATATATGATTTTGGAGCATTTTTTTGAGTTTATTCGATTTTTTATAGGAGATTAAGGAGAACACAGGTACTTAGGAAAGATATGAGAATGTATTTTTTTCCTGAGTTCATAATGTGAAAGGATAATTTCTTGAGAGGTACGCTCAAAACTATTATCTGTGAAAATTGTTTACCAAAAAATAGGGATAAACTCTTAATATTATTAATAGGTGTGTGAAAAAAATTTGATAGTATGTTACAACTTTTTTCATTGTTGGCTTTGGTGTTGTCTGCCTATCTTTCATTTTTGGTAATACCGAGACTTGTGTTCGTTTCGGTAAAGAGAAGATTATTTGATGTGCCGAATAGCCGGAGTTCACATACGAGGGCAGTTCCCCGTTTAGGTGGAATAATATTTTTACCTTGTATGATGTTTTCGTATGCTTTTGTATTAGGGCTTCGTGAGCTGAATGGAGTCGGTGTCGCAACGGAGTTGAGGGAGTCGTTATTGCTCGAAATGCTGTTTTTGATATGTGGTCTGACAACTATCTACGGTATCGGTGTTTTGGATGACCTTCGAGGTGTTTCTTTTCGTAAAAAATTTGTGGCGCAGATTCTTGCTGCGATCTTTTTTCTTTTCGGAGATATTCATATAGACAATTTACACGGAATATTCGGGATATATGAGTTACCTGTGGCGGTATCTTATGTGTTGACGATATTTATAACGGTTTTAATTATAAATGCGATCAATTTGATCGACGGTATCGATGGTTTAGCGTCCGGATTGAGTAGTGTAGCTCTTGCGGTATATGGATTTTGGTTTCTTTCTGCGGGATTGTATGCCTATGCTATGTTGGCATTTTCACTATTAGGATCGGTTATGATATTTTTCTTGTATAACGTTTTTGGCAAAAGGATGAAGTTATTTATGGGAGATACCGGATCTCTGATTTTAGGTTACTGTCTTGCATTTCTTGCCATACGATTCTGTCAGCTTAACGCTACACCCGAATTCGGAGTAGTAGGTGCTCCGATTGTTGCGTTTTCGACACTGTTTATTCCTATTTTCGATGTTTTCAGAGTGTTTATTGTCCGGATAAAACATGGTAAATCACCTTTTCTTCCGGATAAAAATCATATTCATCATAAATTATTGGCATTAGGTATGTCCCATCGGCAGGCGATGTTAACGCTGGTAATAGCATCCTCTATGTTTATAATTCTCAATTGGTTTTTAGTTAAGATTCTCGGGGAAACTGTAATGTTTCTGTTCGATATATTTTTAGGATTGTGCTTGGTATATGGCTTGCAGCGTTTTATAGTCGATAAAGAACGTAAATTAGTAAAGCGTGAAGTCCGGTAAGAAAATTTTTAAGAATTTACGGGGATGATAGTTGGGCTATTTGACGAGAGAAAACGGGAAAGCAAACCGGAAGAAAACATAAAAATGATCTGATAATATTTTTTGTTGAAAAATTTAGACAGGCTCTTAAACTTTTATTTATATCTTTGAATATTTTGAGATAAGTGTATAATGCAAAATAATCATGTGGTAATAATGGCCGGAGGAGTAGGCAGTCGTTTCTGGCCGATGAGTACACCCGAACATCCCAAGCAGTTTATCGATGTGTTAGGATGCGGGCGCACATTGTTACAGCTTACTGTTGACCGTTTCAGCGGGCTTGTTCCCATGTCCAATTTTTGGGTAGTTACCTCTGCCCGATATAAATCGTTAGTAGAAGAACAACTTCCGGATATTCCTCGTTCCAATATATTGTTAGAACCATGTATGCGCAATACCGCACCCTGTATTGCTTATGCCGGTTGGAAAATTAAACGACGTTATCCCGATGCTAATATAGTAGTAACATCTTCGGACCATGTGGTAACCGATGTTGAAGAATTTCGTAGAGTTATTGTAAAATCGCTTGATTTTACATCAAAATCGGAATCTATACTTACATTAGGAATGAAGCCTACCCGTCCCGAAACCGGATATGGATATATTGCGGCAGAAATAGAGGACGGTAGCGAGATAAAACCTGTAAAGGCATTTAAGGAAAAACCGACTCTTTCTGTTGCAAAAGAATATTTATCGGCCGGTAATTATTTTTGGAATGCCGGAATTTTTATATGGAATGCACATACACTTGAACAAGCCTTTCGGACCTATTGCCCGGCTATGGCTTCTGTTTTCGATCTGTTGACACCTTGTTTTTACAGAGATGATGAGCAAGAAAGGGTTGATGAACTTTTCCCGACTTGTGAAAGTATCTCTATCGATTATGCCGTCATGGAAAAAGCGTCCGGAATTTATGTCTTCCCGGCATCATTCGGTTGGTCAGACTTGGGCACATGGGGATCTCTTCATACCCGTTTGCCCCATGATAATCATCATAATGCATGTGTCGGAGAAAATGTGAAGTTGATAGAGTCTCAAAATTGTATAGTGCATGTCCCTAAGAATAAGAGGGTTGTTATTCAAGGATTAGACGGATATATTGTCGCGGAAAAAAACGGGACGCTTCTGATTTGTAAACTTCAAGATGAACAGAGAATTAAAGAATTCTCAAAATAATTTCCGGTATGGGAAATAAAAAGGTTTTTGTATCAGGCTGTTATGATATGCTGCATAGCGGACACGTCGCTTTCTTTGAAGAAGCTGCCCGGTATGGCGATTTGTATGTAGGCATAGGTTCGGATAAGACGATATTTGAATTGAAAGCCCGAAAAACGGTCAATACCGATGCTGAGCGTCTTTATATGGTAAAGGCTCTTCGTGTAGTTAAAGATGCGTGGATCAATAGCGGAAGCGGACTACTGGATTTTGAAAAGGAATTGAGAGAACTCAAACCCGATATATTTTTTGTAAATACCGACGGCAATACCCCTTTGAAAGCGCAACTTTGTAAAGAATTGGGTATCGAATATATTGTGAGTAAAAGAATTCCTCATGGAACTTTGCCTGTACGTTCGACAACGATGTTGCGAAAAGAATGCCGCATTCCCTACCGGATCGATTTGGCCGGAGGATGGCTCGATCAGCCTTATGTCAGTAAATATTATCCGGGTCCGGTATTGACCATTTGTATAGAACCGGATTATGAATTTAATGATCGTAGCGGGATGTCCACAAGTTCGCGTAAAAAGGCGATAGAGTTATGGCAGACCGATATACCCGAAGGAGATAAGGAAAAATTAGCCAAAACTCTGTTTTGCTATGAAAATCCGCCCGGAACTCCTTATGTAAGCGGTTCTCAAGATGCTTTGGGAATTGTTATGCCGGGATTGAATAAATATGAATATAACGGAGACTATTGGCCGGAGTCGATAGAAAGCAATCTTGATTCGGATATTTTGGAATGGCTTGAAAAATATATTTGGTTAGTACCTCTATATCCGAGAGGTCAGTCTTATAATGTTCTTGCCGATACGCATATCGATGCGGTTTCGGCAAAAGCGTTGAGTGATGCTGCCCGTTGTTGTTGGGATGCAATCCTTAATAAAGACTTGCAAAATTTCGGTGTGCAAGTAAAGGCCAGTTTCGATGCCCAAATAGCAATGTTCCCCAATATGGTGAATGATGATATCTTGGCTCAGATAGAAGAATATCGGGATTCTGTATTAGGTTGGAAATTAAGTGGTGCAGGCGGTGGAGGATATTTGACCTTTATCAGCGAAAAACCTGTGGAACATGCTTTGCAGATTCGTATTCGCAGATAAAAAATTTTGCTTTTGATGTGTATAGATTTCTTATATTTGCAACGAAAGTTCGAGTATGGAAATTTGAGGGATTAATAATTAATTTTTAGCTTAGAAATGAATACTAAAGTCGCTTTGATTACGGGAATTACCGGGCAGGACGGTTCGTTCCTTGCTGAGTTTTTATTGCAAAAAGGATATGAAGTTCATGGCATCTTGCGTAGATCTTCGTCATTCAATACCGGACGCATAGAACATCTTTATTTTGATGAATGGGTGCGCGATATGAAACAGCAAAGAACCATTAATTTGCATTATGGAGATTTGACCGATTCAAGTTCTTTAATTCGCATTATACAAGAAGTGCAACCTGATGAAATTTATAATCTGGCAGCACAAAGTCACGTAAAAGTAAGTTTCGATGTCCCCGAATATACGGCCGATGCCGATGCGATCGGTACGCTTCGTATGTTAGAAGCCGTTCGTATTCTTCATCTCGAAAAAAAGACCAAAATATATCAGGCGTCCACTTCGGAGTTATTCGGATTGGTTCAAGAAGTCCCGCAGAAAGAAACAACACCGTTCTATCCCCGTTCTCCGTACGGTGTAGCGAAACAATACGGGTTTTGGATTACCAAGAATTATAGAGAAAGTTATGGTATGTTTGCCGTGAACGGTATTTTATTCAATCACGAAAGCGAACGTCGTGGAGAGACTTTCGTTACCCGTAAAATATCCTTGGCAGTAGCCCGTATCAAACAAGGAGTACAAGACAAACTTTATATGGGAAATCTCGATGCCCGTCGGGATTGGGGATATGCCAAAGATTATGTACAGTGTATGTGGATGATTCTTCAACATGAAACACCCGAAGACTTTGTGATAGCGACAGGAGAGATGCATACTGTCCGTGAATTTTGTACGCTTGCTTTTGCAGAAGTCGGCATTAAGATTCGTTGGGAAGGGACAGGAGTCGAAGAAAAGGGAATAGATGAGGAGACCGGACGGGTGTTGGTCGAGGTCGATCCCAAATATTTTCGTCCTGCAGAAGTCGAGCAGTTGTTAGGAGATCCTACTAAGGCCAAAACTTTATTGGGATGGAATCCTACTCAGACACCATTTCCCGAATTAGTGAAGATTATGGTAAAACATGATATGGAAAAAGTTGCCCGGATGATCAAAAATAAACATTGATGGAAAAGAATGCCAAAATATTCGTAGCCGGTCACCGTGGATTGGTGGGATCTGCTATATTGAAAAATTTACAAGAAAAAGGATATCAAAATTTTGTACTCCGTACCCATAAAGAATTGGACCTTTGCGACCAACTTGCCGTAACCCGTTTTTTTGATGAAGAAAAACCCGAGTATGTTTTCCTTTCGGCGGCTTTTGTCGGTGGTATTATCGCAAATAGTTTGTACCGGGCAGATTTTATTTATCGTAATTTGCAAATACAGAATAATGTAATTTATAATTCGTATCGTACCGGAGTAAAAAAACTGCTTTTTTTGGGAAGTACTTGTATCTATCCTCGGGATGCCCGACAGCCTATGGATGAGAACGTATTGCTTACTTCTCCACTGGAATATACGAATGAGCCTTATGCAATAGCCAAGATTGCCGGATTAAAGATGTGCGAAAGTTTCAATCTTCAGTACGGTACTAATTATATTGCGGTCATGCCTACGAATTTATACGGGCCTAATGACAATTTTGATTTAGAACGCTCCCATGTTCTTCCTGCTTTGATTCGTAAAATTTGTTTGGGACGCTATCTCGAGACCGGAAATTGGTCGGCTATACGTTCCGATCTCAATAAACGTCCGGTAGAGTCGGTCAATGGAGAATCTTCAGAAAAGGATATCCTTGCCATATTGAATAAATATGGAGTGCGTAAGACAGAAAAAGGTAATGTTCAGGTCGAAATATGGGGAACAGGAAGCCCGATGCGTGAATTCTTGTGGAGTGAAGAAATGGCGGATGCCTGTGTTTTCGTAATGGAAAATATCGACTTTGAGGATCTTAAGCCTAAAAATACGAAAGAAATCAGAAATTGCCATATCAACATCGGTACCGGAAAAGAAATCAGTATTGGAGATGTTGCCCGTTTGATAAAAAAAACTGCAGGATTTGAAGGCGATTTGTATTTCAATGCCGATAAGCCGGACGGGACGATGAAGAAACTGACTGATGTTTCGAAATTAAATGCATTAGGATGGCATCATAAAATCGATATTGAAGAAGGTGTACAAAAAATGATCGACTGGTATAATAATAATTAGAAAAGAGCCTGATTAGATTTTTCGATAAGAAAATATTATCAAGATATTTTTGTGTTTTTTTTCGGTTTGCTACTTATCAGATAGTTCGCTATCTCTCCGGAAAAATATATGAATACACCCCAATCCTTTCTCGGAAGAAGAGGTTGGGGTGTTTATTGTAGTAAATTTTCTAATGGTAGATTTTGTCGATTGTCGTAATATTTTCTTTTCCTGATAGAAAATTTAGACGACTATCTCTTGAAGTATTTAAAAAAGCACTTTTCCTTTTTCTTTTCCTGCTGTAACGAAATATAACCCTTTATTAAGAATCGGAATACGGTTGATTCCGGTATTCCCTTTGACCGAGAAAAGAAGTTTTCCGTTTATTCCATATATGT
Source organism: Coprobacter sp. (assembly GCF_982436375.1). Lineage (NCBI taxonomy): Bacteria > Pseudomonadati > Bacteroidota > Bacteroidia > Bacteroidales > Barnesiellaceae > Coprobacter > Coprobacter sp. The sequence continues at coordinate 26,017 of NZ_CEWDCG010000012.1, forward strand.
TTATCTGTTCTTCTTTGGGTAAAGTTATGAAGATATTTTGAGAATCTTTCTTGATTTTCAGTCTATTGTTTATTGATTCTTTTGATATCCCCGATGAGGAGGAAGATATGATACTTTTCCATGTAGTACCAATTCGTATTCCATCGACAATAATATCCTGCCCGGTATGGCTTGCACGGAACATCAATCCGGCAGGGTATATATCTCCTTTAGAAGCATTATCGGATAACGGCCCTAATAAAGGTTGCTCTGGTTCTTGATCCTGTATGCGATCTAAAAGATATAAAGAAACTTTATCATTGTTATCTCCCGGTACTATTTCATATTTGATTACGAGGAGATAAGTTTCTCCGATTACAACGGGTTTATCGGTCGTGTAGACCGCTTTTTGATTATCATAAAAAGATAAGCCGATATTTAACCTTGAATCGAAATCAGAATTCTTCTCACCGTATATTCGTCCGTTAAAGGCAAATTTGGTATCTGTCCCGCCAGCCCAACTCGGCATATTTCCGTCCCATAAAGTGAAAAAATACTGGCTTTTAAGATTGCTGTTGAACTGAACGAGAAAAGACACATAGACACACCCTTCCGATATTTGCGGGAATGTATGCCGGGCGGCATTTTTATTTTCCTCTTCTATCTGTAGTCCGTTTCCGATACCTGATCCGGCATATCCTTCGAATGTCAGTCCCGGACAAACTTTCAGATATGGATTATCGTTTTCGAACAACCAGCCATGTTTACCTATTTCATCACCTATAGGATATTCAAAATTTTCTGTCCATACAGGGGTTTGAGCGATGATACTGAAACTGAAAATGAAAAAAGCGTGGAAAAGCCACGCTTTTTTCGAAAATATAAATTGACTCATTATTTGACAACTTTAACTACTTTAGAACCTACTTTTACAAGCGTGATATCATAAACTGCATCAAGAACATTTATTCCGGAAACAGCGACTTTTTCGGCAACCTTTTGACCGGTAATGTTGAATAGTTCGATTTTTTCACCGCCAATGGCATTGACATAAATTTTACCATTCGAGCTGTAAATAGTTATATTGTCATCTGTTGTAGCGGCTTTTACTCCGTCAAGTGTAGATTCTGTGATACTTATCGGATATATTTGAGGTGTTCCTTGGTAAACCGATACGAATCCGATAATATCCCATTTCTTCGATGCTTCGAAAGTTCCGTCAATAACTCTGAAACTGTTACGGATAGTCATTTCTTTATCACCGCTTACTACTATTCCATTAGTCGTTTTGCCGGTTTCGAATGTTGCATCTTCCTTAAATACAGCTTCTGACAATTTAATATATTTATATACGTCAGCGGTTGTAATTTCTGAAATGTTCATTGTTACAGGTTCAGCCGGTGTTCCGCTTACAGCATCAGGTGCATATAGAGGGAGCATTTGAGTTATATCTTGATAAACTCCATATTCTCCGATTAATCCGGTTATTACATCGCCTTCTTTATATTCACCGACAGCGTCTCCATAAACTAATAAACTGCCACTTTCATCTTGTATATAAAGGTTTATGTCGTTTTGATAAACTACAGTTACAGGACCGGTAATTTTATATGCTGTATTTTCTTTTGCTGTTGACATGTATTCTGCTATGTTAGCTACATTTTCCGGAACAGAATAAGTTGCTTCGGCGATAGAGCTGTTGGTAAGTCCTTCTTTTATTGCGATAGCTTTTACTGTGCATGTTTCAGAAACAGGGAACGGTCCGTTGTAAAGAGTTGCTGACTCTGATGGTTCGCTTCCATCAGTAGTATAGTAGATTTTTGCACCATCAGTGGAACATTCGAGAGTGACTTCTGTCGATTCTCCAAGAATATAACTTGATCCGGGAGTTATTGTCGGTTGTGCTACCTGACCGGCTGCTTCATCATTGGTTGTGATGGTAATTGATGTAAAATCGAGTTGACCAGCTTTTCCTGAGTCGGTACCGAAATCAGCTTTATCTCCGACAGTTATGGTTACAGATGCGGAAGATCCGCTCCATTCGCATGTAAAATCGGGGTCACCTTTAACGGTAACAGTACCTGGTTCTGCCGTGCAAGAAGCAAGACGTTTTTTCCCTGCAGTACTGATCCCGAAAGCAATATTTGTAATGGGTTTTCCGGAAGTTGAAGTAATCGTTATTGAACCTTTGGCGTATATACGCACATCTTTTGCTGATGTATTATACGTAGGAGGTGTTTGTCCGTTGTTTTTTACTGCAGAAATATCAAACCCTTCTGCAGATCCCGATATTTCGTTCTTTACAGAAGTGTTCCATGTAACTGTACTACAATCTATCGTAGTAACTGTGGCGTTGGAAAGAGAAGTCATTCCTGCCAGACAAAGAATGAAAAGTAGAGTTTTTTTCATAATCGTTTTATTTTGGTTAGTAAATAAAAATACTTTTAATTTTTAATTTGGGCTTAAATAAAAAAGGGGAAGAGAAACAAAAGGAACAGGTATTTTGATTTTTTTCATCCTATCCAAACAATCGTTCGTTTTTATCATCCCTTTAAAATCTAAAACACATTCTTCAATTGTTCAGAACAATTATCTATGCATGAATAAGATAAAGTTCTGTATTTACCATATACAACTTTTATTTAGACTGTCCAATTAAACGAAGGTTTATTTGGACAAGAGACTATTTCCCGTAGTCTGTTCATTTATTTTACAAAGATAGCATATATTTTTATCTTTTTTACTACAATTTCATTGCAATTTTATGTCATTTTTGTATTCCTGTATGATGATGAACTTTAAATTTTGTTTGGGATTTTAGAGCCTTTCTGAGTAAAATTGATCATAAGTTTTTTAGAAAGTCTAA